>JAUYTA010000389.1 GCA_030695265.1 Bacteroidota bacterium | reverse complement strand
TATTGGAAGCAACTTCTGCCTGCTCTTTTGCCAGCATGAGTTCTTCATTCTGTAATTCCAGCTCTATTTGGTGAACCCCAAGTTCATGGATGAGCTTTTTCGTTTCAGCTTCAGAAAGTTGCAGACCAGTTTTAAACTGTTTCTTTTTCAATAACCCTTCTGCCTTTTGGCGCAGGGTTGCAGCATCTGATTTGTTATCCCTTTTCATAGCATTCAAATTGGTTATCTTCAACTATTCCATCCTATCATGGAATTTAATATTGATAGAAACTAAAACAAAAATGCGGGTGATTGTCCCTTTAGGGACAAAATGCTAATAGTCTATTTATAGTGAGGTAATTGATCTTTCATATTTTATGAGAAAAAAGACACAATCGTAAAAGGTAATATTCTGGAACCTATTTTTATATGCTATAAATATACGTATATTTTATTGAATTATAAAATAAATTATTGCGCCATTTTCAACTTTCCCTTCAGCCCATACTTTTCCACCATGCCGGTGAATAATTCGTTGCACGGTTGCCAACCCGATACCTGTTCCCTGAAATTCGGCAACGGTATGCAGGCGTTGGAACGCACCAAATATTTTCTCAGCATAATTCATGTCGAAGCCCGCACCATCATCACGAACAAAATAGACTGTTTTTTCATCTTGTTTCTGTTCTCCGAACTCTATTTGTGCAGTTGCATGTTTTGAAGTAAATTTCCAGGCATTTCTAATGAGGTTTTCCAAAACAATTCGTAAAAGATAAGGGTCTCCCTGCACATTAATTCCTTTCTGTATAATGAACTTGACTTTACGTTCAGGTTGATATTCAAGAAGTTCATCGGCAGTAACTTGTGCTATTTCGCTAAGGTTTACCTGCTGAATATTCATTTCCACACGGCCAATACGCGAGAGGTTCAACATATCATCAATGAGTTGTGCCATACGTTGTGAAGCTGATCTCACACGATGCAAATAGTTCTTTCCCTGTTCATCTAATTTATCCTGATATTCATCAAGCAATATCTGACTAAATCCATCGATACCCCGCAGTGGTGTCCGCAGGTCGTGTGAAACGGAATAGGAAAAAGCTTCGAGTTCTTTGTTGGCATCTTGCAATTGTGCAGTACGCTCCACCACCAGACGTTCAAACTCCTGGCCGCGTTTCCTAATGTTTTTCAACCTCAGGCTGAAACCGGTATATATAACCGTACCAATCAATATAACCGCAAGTCCTTTAAACCACCATGTTTGCCACCACGGCGGTGTTATGGTGATTTTGACAGATGCGCCCTGCTCGTTCCATGCTCCGTCGTTATTTGAGGCTATAACGTGAAATATATATCTACCGGGATGAAGGTTGGTATATGTGGCCAGTCGCCTGCTGTCGTTGGTATAATTCCAGTCTTTATCAAAACCTTCCATTTTATAGGCATACAAATTCTTTTCAGGATGGGTATAGTTTATGGCTACAAATCCAAAAGAAAAAACAGATTGTTTCCAGCTTAATACAATTTCTTTGGTTTGTTCAATTACGTTTTGTAAAGGCGAGTTAGGATCGCCAACAGGAACCTGTTTGTTGAATATAAGAAACTCGTTGATATAAACCGGTGGAATATAATCGTTATCTTTCAAGCTATCAGGGAAAAACGAATTCAACCCATTGAAACCGCCAAAATACATTTCGCCCGACCTGGTTTTTAAGCAGGAATGAATGAAAAATTGCCTGCCCTGTAGTCCATCGCTTACTGTATAATTCCTGATTTTCCCGGTTTTGTAATTTATACGGCTAATCCCATCGCCGGTTGAAACCCATATATTATTGTTCTCATCCTCCAGTATTCCATTTATTAAATTGCTTGGTAAGCCGTTCGATGTATCATAAACTTTTAAAATAACTCCATCACCCTTAAATCGTATAACACCTTTATTAATTGTTCCTGCCCAATAGCATCCTTCCTTATCTTCGGCAAAAGACCTCATATCGTTGCTGGGAAACCCTTTAAAGATTTTAAACGAATTTGTAATGCTGTCGAACAAATTCAACCCATTATTGGTGCAAAGCCACATATTCGAATGACTGTCCTCGTACATAAAATTAACGTACCTATGGCTAAGGGCGCCCTTTACTGCCGGGTTGGGCCTGAACCTTTTTACAATACCTTTGTCAGGGTCAAGCAAATCTATCCCAAACTCTGTCATGCTTAACCAAATCATTCCATTATGGCCAACTACACTATTCCATACATGCCTTCCCGATATATCAAAGGGTTTGCTGCTTTCGGGCAAATATTGGGAAAATCTGCCGGTTTTATGGTCTAATTTAATAAGCCCGCCATCCCATGTTCCAACCCAATAATTGTGGTTTTTGTCTTCAACAACATGGCGAATAACATTACTTGGTATGCTGGATGGGTCGTTTTTGTCGTTTTTATAATTTTTAAAATTTTGGGTTTTGGGATTATATACACTTACTCCTCCTCCATCGGTAGCAATCCATAACAACCCCTTGCTATCCTCGTATATACTGCCCACAACATCGTAACTCAGGGAATTCGGCTCTCCGGGTATATTTCTAAACAGTTTAAATTTGTTGGATTTCGGGTTGTAAATATTTACCCCTCCTCCTGACGTGCCCACCCATAAAATACCTTCTTTATCTTTATACAAATACCATATTCCATTGTTATTCAGGCCACCGGGACGGTTTGGCTCATAACTGATATACCCGAATAATTTTGTCCGCTTATTAAACCTGTTTATTCCACCCTGATCAACAGCAATTAACAAATTGTCGCTATCTTCCTGGATAATATTATATATCAGTTTTCCGCTTGTGCCTTTTCCATCCCCTAAAGAATTGTATTTCGTAAATTTATTACTGGAGGGATTGAAAGAAAAAAGCCCGGCCCCAAAAGTTGACACCCATATAATATTGTCATTATCAATGAATAACCGCTTAATTGTGCCTGAGTTATTAAATGATGAATCTTTATAATTGGTAAACTTTGATTTGTCGGGTTCAAAGCGGTATAATCCATCTTCCCAGCCTGCAACCCAAATATTTCCATTTTTATCCTGAACTATGCCCGTTACAGAATTTGCAAGGATACTATCTTTTGAACCGGTAATTTGATTGCGGGTAAATGTTTTTGATTGCGGGTTCCATTTATTCAGTCCTTCTTTTCCATTTTCAATACCAAACCATACGTTATGCTGTTTATCGCTATAAATACAATTAATGTAATTACCACTTATGCTCGAATTATCTGAAGGGATGTTTTTAAACGAAACAAACGAACCATCGGCAGGAACATATAAATTTAATCCGTCTTCGGTTGCTACCCAAATGTTTTTTTCGGCGTCTTCATGGATATCGGTAATTCGTTCGCAACTTATTGATTTTGGGTTTTTATCCATATTCCTATAAACGGTTACCTCACTGCCGTTATGTTTATTTAACCCATCATAAGTCCCAAACCACATATTCTCCCTGCTATCGCGCAAAATACACCTTACCCTATTATTGGACAGTCCATCGTTTGTGGTAAGGTAATAAAAAGCCATGTTGCTTTTCTGCGCATATGAGAACTCATGTGAGTAAAAGCACAGTATCGTAAAGGTTAATATTTTGGAAAACAATTTCATTCGAAAATATCGTTATTAGTTAGTTGATTATTAAGCGTTCTCATGGAACTCACACGCCAGAAAGCATCCACTTTGAACATTAATTTTCGCTTTGCGGATTTCCACTTCGTTCCAATTCATTCTCTTTTTGCGCTGCCACCTTTAAGATATTTTCAGCGGCATGTTCGTTTCATTCGTGATGAATTTGTATAAATTCTATTGAATTGTAAAATAAATTGTTGCCCCCTTTTCGACTTTTCCTTCAGCCCATACTTTACCTCCATGCCGGTGAATAATTCGTTGCACGGTTGCCAACCCGATACCTGTTCCCTGAAATTCATCAACAGTATGAAGGCGTTGAAACGCCCCAAATAGATTTCGTGCGTAATTCATGTCGAAGCCTGCGCCATCATCGCGAACAAAATAGACCGGCCGGTTATTTGTTAGTTGCATACCAAATTTTATACGTGCTGCCGGATGTTTTGATGTAAATTTTCAGGCATTTCCAAAAAGGTTCTCCAAAACAATTTTCTCATACTCATCAAGGAGTATTTGGCTGAAACCATCGATGGCACGCAATGGTGCGCTTAAGTCGTGTGAAACCGAATAGGAAAATGCTTCCAACTCTTTGTTCGCTTGTTTGAGAGACTGTGCGCGAATAGCAAGTTGTTCTGAATTGTTCATCCGACCTAAATTTTTCTTAAAAGTGCGAAATTATTAGTAAATATAATCAGGCGGTTGCCAACGTGGCGATACTTACCTTTGCATCAGTTTTGGTAATGATGGCCTGGGCGCAGGCTTCAAGCGTTGAGCCGGTTGTAACCACATCGTCAACCAACAAAATGTGTTTTCCTGAAAATGCTTCCGGGTCTGTCAATTCGAAAATTCCTTCCACATTTTGCCAGCGCTCGAAACGGGCTTTTCGCGTTTGTGTTTCGGTTGCAGTATTCCGTCTCAGGTTGTCGTCTGAGAGTTGTTTTTGCATTTGGTGTGCAATTCCTGAAGCAATCCACCAACTCTGATTGTACCCGCGCTTTTTCTCTTTCAGCGGGTGAAGTGGCACCGGACAAATCACATCGACAGAGGTGAAATTTTCAGACATCAACAAATCAATACCGAATTGTTTCCCGATTTCCGCACCCAGTTCTTTCATTCCCTTGTACTTGAGGTTGTGCAGCAACGATTGATATTTACTGCCTTTGCTGAAATGAAAAAACGCGGTAGCTTGTTCAATTCTCACTCTTCCGTAGAAAAGCTGGGCAACCGGATTTTCAGGTTCAAGGTGGAAATTTGTTCGTGGAATATGGTGCAGGCAGTGCAGGCAAATCCACAGTTCCTGTTCAATCAGCTTATCGCCGCAAGTGACACACAGATTTGGAAAAATCAATTCGGTAAGGTAATACAGAATAGGAGAATTCATCGTGAAATTTTAGTTGATTAGTTTTCAATGAGATTATTGATTAGAAAGTTACGGAATAATATTAAATCATAATTTATTCGGTTGAGATTTTTTGGGTGTACGACAAAATTCCCTTTTCGAAAAAAAACAAGGCTCTATAACGGATAGTGTGGGTAATCAAAATGCAATTAAAGTTGAAATTTGTAGAATTACCTAAGCCAATTATAGAAATAGATATCGATAGTTGATATTCACAACTCACCCCGAAGTCCGCCTGCGGACTTCCCTGCCTGACGGCAAGGCAGGGGGGTGAGTATGAGTTATTTAAATACAAATATATTTTCAGCAGATTATTAGCTAATATAAATTTGAGTTTCATAACCTAATTCTACTTACCCATACTTTCCGTTATAGAACCACAAAAAACAATGGAACGCGGATAAAATGTGTACGAAATATTAAGGTATAAATAAAATGTATAACTTTTCTACTGAAGAACTGATTTTTCGAATCCATTCCATTCCGAGCACTCAGCGATTTTTCAGGTGGTTTTCATTTTAGTCTATGTTGCATAATTTGCTCATTTAGAATTGGTTAATCAGTTATTCAGTAGAATTAAATATGGCGGCATTTTTTATCACTAATAAGGGAATAAGGTTGCTTTTTCCCTGTTAGCCTTTCTACTTAGGTTTGATGGGAAAAAATAAGGTTTTTTGAAAACATAGAAACCTTATTTTCAATTTGTTAACCTTAGTGAAAAAGTTATACATTTGATTTTTACCTTATTACCTTATTGTTCACCGATAAAAGACCTAACAATTAATAAAATGGTCACCGCCATTTAGAAAGACCAATAAATTTCATTTTTATCTTGGCGCTTTATTGTTATTATTGCCGGATCCAATATTAAAAAAAAACAAAATCCACTTTAACAATGATGAACATTAAAAAAATAGGATTATTAATCCTTTCAGTCCTCATTTTGTCGGTTAACTCATTGCGTGCTGATGAAGGAATGTGGATGCTTCCCCTGATTCAAAAGCTGAACAGTAAAGAAATGTCAGAAATAGGGTTTAAACTCTCTGCAAGAGATATTTACGACATCAATAAGTCAAGTTTAAAAGATGCAATTCTGCAGTTTGGTGGCGGTTGTACTGCCGAAATAATTTCCAAAGACGGACTTATTTTAACCAATCACCATTGCGGTTACGGAGCCATTCAGAAATTAAGCGCCGTTGATCACGACTATCTGCAAACCGGTTTTTGGGCAAAGAACCGCGAAGAAGAACTTCCGGCCAAAGGTTTAACTGTTACTTTTCTCGACCGGTTTGAAGATGTTACAAAAGAAGTAACGGAGGCGATGGCTGCTGCAACAGATTCAAAAGCCAAAGAAGAGGTTTTAAAAACGATATCAGATCAGCGGTCAGCCAATGCTGTGGGCGAAAGCAAATACCTGAAAGGCAGGTTGATGTATGCGAGCAAATATGCAGGATCGTCAAATGGCTGGAAGAAATGGATTGGCATGAATGAGACTTTTGAAAAATTAAAAGTTTACGAACGGAGAGCTGCTGAAGAAAAGGCCTTCTCCGAATGGGTGACTGCCGATCCTTCAAGAGTTGAAAAATTTGGCAACGCATTGGGCAATGTGAAATCGGCGATTGAAGATCGGGCAAAATTACAGTTCACTCTGAGATATTACATGGAAGCCCTTGGTTCAATCGAATTAACTTCCGCCGCAATGCGCTTAAGTCCGAAACCGGGCGACGAGAACAATGAGGGAAGAGGTGGCCGATCGAATTATTCGGCAAATCCTTCCGATTTTTACAAGGACTACAATGTTGCTACTGACAAAAAGGTTGCAAAAGCCATGATTGCATTTTTCAAAGAGAAAGTGCCTGCAACCGACCTTCCTGATTTTTACGAAACCATTGAATGACTTTTGACATTGGGTAAATTCACGGATACTCACAAAGGAAATCAGTTGTCAGGTTGTCGTTGCAGGCAATGTAAATGAAACAACAGTGCCTTTACCTTTTTCGCTGTCTATTGTAATAGTTCCTTTGTTTTTCTCGATAAAATCTTTGACGAGGATTAATCCCAAACCGGTACTCTGTTCATCTTCAGTGCCGGTGGTATGATGTGTATTGCTAAGATCAAATATTTTTGAGAGTGATGATTTTTCAATTCCAACTCCATTGTCTGTAATACTAATATTTGCGTTATTCATGTTATTGACATCGGTTTTGATGATTACCAAACCGCCGCGGGGAGTGAATTTAATGGCATTGCTGAGAAGATTGCGCAATATGGTCTGAATCATGTTGTGGTCAGCCAGCACAAAAATCTGATCATCTAATTCAAATTTGATATCAATCTGTTTGTTATCGGCAGATTGTTTTAAGCCTTTTATAGAATTCTGAATAACATCGGTCAGTTTTAATTCCACCGGACTGAATTCGATTTTGTTCAATTGTGATTGCGCCCAGATAAGCAGATTTTCAAGCAAAACACTTACATTTTCTGCTGATTTATATAGTGTTGATAATATTTCTTTTAACTCTGCCGGACTGTGTTGATGATACGTTTCGTTGAGATACTCAAGAAAAGTAGCAAGATTCCCGGTTGGTCCGCGTAAATCGTGTGCAATGATGGCGAAAAATTTGTCTTTCGCAGCGTTGGTTTCCTTTAGTTGGAGGTTTTTATTCCGGATTTTATGGTAAAACCAATAAATGGATATGGATACTAAAAATGCAACAACGATTCCTAAAATCATTATTAATTGCGAACTTCTGTGCTTTTCTATTATAAGAGAATTAATTTCGTTTTGTTTTTCCAACTCTATAATCTGTCCGTTTTGTCTGTCAATCTCATAAATCGCCTGCAACTGCTCAATTTTTATGTTTGCAGCACCCGAAAGAATTAAATCCTGAATTTCGATTTGTTTTTTCTGGCAGCTAAAAGCGTTTTTCAGATCATTAATGTTCAAATAAGCTTCAGTCAACTTCGAATAAATGTTTAACTGTATCTTCTTTTGGTTGTTTTCAATAGCCAACTCCAGGCCTTTGTATAAACTTTTAAATCCAGCATCTATTTGGCCTTTTCCAATGAGGCACAATCCGAGGTACTCATAGATAGTCGGCAAACTAAGTACATCGTCCACTTTATTTTTTATGATGAGTGACTCATTTAAATATTTTTCAGCCAGCTCATAGTTCCCCATCGAATATTCAATCATACCCAGATTCTTTTGGGCGTTTGAAAGGCCATATTCTGATTTATTGGCGACATAAATTTCCATTGTGTTGTCAATGTACTTGTGTGCTTCCTTGAAATTACCCGATTCCAGGTTAAGTAATCCAATCTGTTCATAACAAATAGCTACTCCGTTTTGGTTTCCATCCACGGATGCCATTTTGGAATATATTTCCAGTGCCTCCTGAAAGTATTGGAGTGCTTTTAAAGGAAGCTTTAAGTCTGAATATATTCGTCCCAATATATACGCCGACCAGGCATTGCCCTCTGAGAAACCTGCTTTTCCATAATTTAGCTTTGAGTTGACGATGTACTCTATTGCTCTGTCATACAGCCCATTTACCCTGAATATTGTTCCCATCATTGAGTAGGAAGAACCCATGATTTTGTAATTGTTTGATAACCGGCAGGCCTGAAGAGAGGAATTAAAATACTCGAGTGCCTGTATTTCGTCCCTGCGACTGTACGTTAATATTCCTTTACGGAACAGGATTTCTCCTTTGTTCCAATTATCACCTGAGGCTTCTGCGATTGTTAAGGCTGAATCATAATGGGTCTCAGCAAGATCCTTGTTTTCCATTACTTCACTTATTCTTCCCAGGGTCAAATGAGCAAGCATTTCCAGGTTTTTATTATTCGCAGTTTTAGCGGCAGATAGCGCAGAATTTGTGAGGCTTAGCGCTTCAGGTCCGTCACTTTCCATGATTCGAAGCGCAAGATCCAATTGAGTGGAGATTTTATCGGATCCTTTTTTGATATTTAATTCTTTACGGAGACTGTCTGTTTGAGTATTGGTAATTTTTTCCTGAGAGGAGGCAGAATAAGCAGTTACAATAATTAATAAAAACAGAAAAGGCCAGATAATATTTTTGTACATCGTTTTTCCGTGCTTTAAAATCCAGAATAGAAACTGTGAAAAATGATATCAATTATTTGTATCTCAGCTGTTAAGCAGCGAATAGCTAATAAAAGACAATCACATTCAGGATGAAAAATAAGAATAAAAGTTGAAAAATTAGTAAACGGTTGTTAATGCGTGCTTTGCAGGTAGTAATATTACTTTGCATTCATGACTTTTGGTAAAGCAAATAGTTAAACCAAACTCATAAAAAAACACCTACACAAATGAATGTGTAAGTGTTTGATTTTGAAGTGGGCCCACCTGGGCTTGAACCAGGGACCAATTGATTGAAGGCAGGGGAACAGGCATTCCAATTATCCGCAAGGAAATGGCAAAGAACGGCTCTCCTGAACCTCGCTTTGAAACAGACGAAAATCACAGTTATTTTATAACAACACTTCCGATACATTCCGCCTTTTTGGAACGGGGTGACGCTTTAAATGGTGCTATAAAAGGAGAAGAGCAATCTATTCAAATAGCTGATAATAAGTATTATATGTTCTTTATTGGTAGTGGTGGGGCTATAAATGGGGTTATAAATGGAGCTTTAAATGGAGCTGTAATCAATGAATTGGTAAATGTGCTAAGAATTATCCACAATCAAAAGGGAATCAATAGAATAGAACTTATTGAGCGAATAGGAAAGGCAAAAACTACCATAGAAAGGTATTTAAAAATTCTGAAAGAAAATAATCTGATTGAATATAGGGGTGCAAAGAAAACCGGAGGATATTTTCTATCGGAATATGCGTTAGATAAACTAAAGAATTAATATGCCCCGACGCAAGCAATACAAAATATCAGCCAGGCAGACTGCAATTTATGATGTTATTGTAGCCGAGCTTCAGCAAAATCCCGAATTGGCTGATTATGACATGGAAACTATTGAAATATCCGTAAAGAAGAAAATTACTCCCCGGATTCAAAATATTGATTTGGCGATAACTAACCTGAAAAGATACATAGCAATTAACAGGGAACTTATCCAGACCGTTAACGGCGAAATGATTGTATCCAAAAAAGAGATAGCCAGGATGCTGAAAATCTCGCGGCCAACTCTTGATAAATGGATTAGGGAAGAATTTATTACCCCCGTTCAATCCAGTGTTTTGAAGGATACAATAATCTTTCCTCCCGACCAGATTCTGAAGCAGCTTCAAAATAAAAAGAATAAAGAATAAAATAAATTTTTCAGCTTTACATCTGTTACGATTGGCATAATTTTTCATTTACAAGTAAATAAAAAAGCACCTTTAAAACTTTACACGGTTAATTTTGATCTTATTTGCCACCATTTGCTTTTTCATGTAAGTTTATTTATCTATTTGATTATCAATTGTATTCATTTTTATTTTACACTTAAATTTTATCAGTACTATGTGTAATTTAAAACTTGAGTATCATGTCAAACATTATTCTAACCACGCCCGACGAGCTGAGGGCAATTGTAAGCGAAGCGATCTCCGGCGTTTTTCCCAAGCCGGTATCCAATCCATCAAACATCGATACCATCACACTGAACGACGCTCTGGAGTTGTTGAAAGAACATGGTTATCCAACGTCCAAGGCCAAGCTTTATAAGCTGACCTCAACCGGCAATTCCATTTGGTCCCAAACCATCCAGTTGTTTTAGTCCTCCATAGCGGCTTCCCATTCCTACCGCCAAAATAAAACAAGTTCTTCGTACACTGCCAGCGCAGATGTTGATATCCGAAATAATTATTTTGCCCGCAATTTATTGAATGATGGTATGACAGCCGATTATTCCGAAAAGTCAATCAGGAATAGTTGTATTTCCAAATCCGGTAAAAGATGAATTGTTCGTAAGGCTTCAGGCTGATTCAAAATCAGATTTGATTTTTTCGGTTTTCAGCCTTTCAGGAATGAAAATCCTAAGCAAAGAAAACTTCGAAATAATTCGAGGTGAAAACACAATTAAGATAAATCTCACAAGTTTAAATCTGGGAATTTACCTGTATTCAGTCAGGAATAATAAACTGGTTTTCACCGGAAAATTAGTAAAAACGGAATAGGGTTTACACCGTATCTTTCTGGAAAAGTGCCGGGATTGTTCTTAAAATCAGGTTCAAATCATAGAAAAACGAATAGTTATTACCGGCAAAGTGATCGGCATATTCATTGTCGAGGCGCATGCGTTCTTCTTCCGACATGTCGCCACCTCTTCCACGAAGTTCAACCTGCCATAGTCCGGTTATTCCCGGAGGAGCTAAAAATCGTTTCGACATGGCATCTTTAGTTAATAATTCTGCCTCATAAACCGGAAGTGGCCGGTTTCCGACAATCGACATGTCACCTTTCAGCACATTGATCAATTGTGGAAGTTCGTCGATACTGGTATTTCGGATTATCTTACCAACTTTGGTAATCCGCGGATCATCAACAATTTTAATAAATGCCGACTTCGATTTGGCTACTTCTTTCTTCTGAACGCTGTACCAGTAATCACAAATGTTGTGATTGCGGATATGCAAAATGGGTGAACAGGTTTGGCCTTCAGGCAACTCGCTGCATTTTGGGCATGGAAGTGAAAAATCGATTTCAGCTTGTTTTGCTGCCGTGTTATATTGGTTTTTATCTTTTGCAAGTTTACTTAATTC
>JAUYTA010000381.1 GCA_030695265.1 Bacteroidota bacterium | reverse complement strand
CGTAGTCATTCACATCGTGCGATGGCGTGATTTTTAAGCAGCCGGTTCCGAATTCCATGTCCACATATTCATCCTCTATAATCGGAATGGAACGACCAATCAACGGAACCAGCACTCGTTTGCCTTTCAGGTGAATGAAACGTGGATCATTCGGATTCACACAAACGGCTGTATCGCCTAAAATCGTTTCAGGGCGGGTAGTTGCGATGGTGACGAATAGCCTCCCATCCCCCGAAGGGGGAGTTTGGAGTGCAGTCAATATGCTTTCCAGTACTCCGTCAATATTGCCCAACACTTCTTCGTTGGTAAACCGTATTATTCTGTAACCTAAACTTTCCAAAATTTCGGTTCTTAGTTTGTCTGCTTCCTGAATTTCCGGTTTGTCATGATATCCGCCATCAATTTCTACAACCAAATTTTCTTTCAGACAAACAAAATCAACAATAAATTCGTCGATGATATGTTGCCTTCTGAATTTATATCCTTCTAATTTTTTACCACTTAAACATTCCCAAAGAATAATTTCAGTATCAGTCGATTGTTTTTTTCTCTCTGCTGCTAGTTCCTTTAATAAATGATAAGAGGAATTTCTTGCCGTCTCGTATTGAGGATTCTCCACTCCCCCTTTGGGGGTCGGGGGGCTTACTATTTCATACTTCAGATAGTAAAGTTTCGACTGTACTTCTTTGAAAATCACTTCCTCGTCAGACAAAGCAGTTTTTGCTGCCGGGTCCCAGTTCACCATACGAACACCGCGGTAAATAAGGCCTTTGTTGTATAAATCGACAAAGGTTTTAATAACCGAATCGCTGCGAATTTCATCCATCGTAAAAGCAGTACGATCCCAGTCGCACGAAGCGCCCAACTTTTTCAACTGTTCCAGAATGATTCCGCCATGTTTGTGCGTCCATTCCCAGGCATGTTCCAGAAATTCGTCGCGGCTCAAATCAAATTTCGAAATTCCTTCATTTTTCAGTTTGTTCACCACGCGGGCTTCAGTGGCAATCGAGGCATGGTCGGTTCCGGGAACCCAACATGCATTTTTCCCCAGCATCCGGGCGCGGCGGGTCAGAATATCCTGAATGGTATTGTTGAGCATGTGTCCCATGTGCAACACGCCCGTAACGTTTGGCGGTGGAATGACGATCGTATAAGGTTCACGCTCGTCGGGTTCGGAGTGGAAAAACTTATTTTCCATCCAATACTGGTACCATTTATCTTCTACCTCTGCGGGGTTGTATTTACTGGGGATATCCATGATTTTGTTTTTATGCTTTTTAACGAAGGTGCAAAAATAGAAAAATTAGTTCGTTGGAGGTATAAAATCGAATCCCTTCATTCATTGAACATGAATTTAAATTCTAAAAGCTGGACTCATCAGGTTTTGTTCACTTCGTTGTATTCCAACCTCATTCGCTATGCTTTTCCAGCAGGAAACTGCAGATCTCACTTCATCAATAATTCTGTTCATCTCAGTTTCGTTTAGTCTGAAATAGATTCCTACACTTTTGGCCAGTTCCAGATTGAGTGCATTGTTGTCCATGTCTATATTCAGAGCCAATCCGATTTTATCGGTGGAAGGATTAATGTCAAATGCAGGAGATAAAC
>JAUYTA010000360.1 GCA_030695265.1 Bacteroidota bacterium | reverse complement strand
AACAACGAATTCAACTTTAAAGGGGTAAACCTCAACTTCCTTATTGATACCAGAATGGGTGGCGATTTATATTCGATGACCACAACCTGGGGACGTTATGCCGGAGTTCTTGAAGAAACGTTGATTGGTCGTGAAGGTGGTATTGTTGGCGATGGTGTAAAAGAAGTTAAAGATGCCAACGGTAATGTTACCGGTTATGAAAAAAATGATTTTGTTGCAAATGCTGAAAACTTCAACAAAGCAGCTTATGTAAGTGATGTTGCATTCTCAAGCATTTACGATGCCAGCTATATAAAATTAAGGGAATTAAAATTAGGTTATACTTTTAAGAAAATAGGAAATACAGCCATTAAAGACGTTAACATTTCACTTGTTGGCAGAAATTTGGCTATACTTTGGACAAAAGTACCGCATATTGATCCCGAAGGTGCATTTAGCAATTCAAACGTACAGGGTCTCGAATTCGGACAGATCCCTTCAGCGCGCAGCTTAGGTTTTAGCGTTAGTTTCAAACTTTAATCAATCGTTCAATTATGAAGAATACATTAAAATACCTATTTGTAATTGCGTTGGTAGTTGGTTTCTCAGCATGTACCGATCAATTTGAGGAAGTTAACACCAATGTAAACAGACCGACCATAGAACAGGCAGCCCCTGATATGCTGCTAACAAATTCTATTGAGTCGATGACCGACCGCGTTCATGAAATTTTTCTTGGACATGAAATGGGATCCTGCTGGGTTCAGCACATGGCAAAAGTTCAATACACCGATGAAGACCGCTATATTCCGCGTGTTTCGGTAATAAACAACACCTGGACAAGCTTGTATGCTGCTTCTGGCATGGATGTAGCTACAATTATTGATGTTGCAGAAGCCAAAGACCTAAAAAACTACAAGGGAATTGCTTTTGTTCTGAAAGCCTATATCACATCGGTTTTAACTGATCTTTATGGCGATATTCCGTATTCTGAAGCATGGAAAGGTTCGGCTGCCGAAGCGATTGTTTCACCGGTTTATGACACCCAGGAGTCAATTTATACCGATTTGGTTGCCAAACTGAAAGAAGCAAATGAACTCTTGTCAGTTAGCAACGAATCTGTTGCAGGTGATATTCTTTTCAACGGAGACATTGTAAAATGGAAGAAATTTGCAAACTCCTTACGTCTGCGTTTATTACTCCGTATGTCGTCAAAGAAAAGTGTTGCTGCCGATATGCAGGCTATTATTTCAAGTCCGGCAACATACCCAATCTTTGTTTCAAATGCTGACAATGCTGCATTAAAATATTTGGGTTCAGCCCCGAATAACCATCCAATCAACGAAAACCGCAAATCCCGCGATGACCACCGGGTAAGCAAAACATTGATTGACATGCTGTACAAAGAAGTTGACAGTCCTGACTACAGGGTATCAATTTATGCCAATCTGGCTGAAGGAACTAAGGATTATGCCGGTATTCCTAACGGATTAAGATCTTCAGATGCCGCCAACTATGATGGCAACGGACTTAAAAACACTTCCAAAATCGGATCCTTCTATACTCAAGCTTCAGCGCCTGGTATGTTAATGAGTTTTGCTGAACTTCAGTTTATTTTAGCTGAAGCTGCTCATAAAAAATACATTAGCGGTGGTGAAGTAAAGGCTGAAGAATATTACAATAAAGGTATTGAAGCTTCTTATCGTCAGAATGCAAGTTCATTTACTGACATACTGGAAGAAGAATGGGGCTCAACCTTTGTAAGCTGGGGATGGAAAGAAGCTGAAATGTCTATCCTTGATTATGCTCTTGCCGATTTTATGGAATACGGCGGATATGCTTACGATGCTGCACATGCCATGGAACTGATCGGAACCCAGAAATGGGTGGCGCTTTTTGATCAGGGATTACAGGCAAACTTTGAATGGAGAAGAATCGGATATCCTGTATTGGTTGCTCCTGCTGATGCTGACAATCAACGGAAAATCCCGGTAAGGGCATTCTATCCTTCGGATGAATATTCGCGGAATAAAACGAATGTTGAGGCAGCAGTTGCCCGTCAGGGAAAAGATGATTTGAACACCAAAGTCTGGTGGAACAAATAGTTGGAAAATTAAAATGAAAAATTTGATAATTATGAGAAAATACTTCAAATATTTAGCCGTTGCATTGGTCGGATCATTCTTCTTTCTGTCATCATGCATTGAAACTGATGACCTGATGACCAGCAATGTCAGCGTGGGTGGATTGGTTACCCCGGTATCCAAAAACATACCCTATAAACTTGGCGCAACACCCAGTTTCGATGTTTCTGTTTTGGTTCCTGTTGGCCCTGCAATTCAAAAGGTTGAGATGTATAAAACGTTTACCAACATTGGTGGTAAAAATTCAAACACTGCCCTTCTTGGAACCCTTGATGTCAACGGATCGAATGCTACTGCTGACTTTACCGGCAAAGTAACTTTAAACTATGCCGCCCTGATTAAAGACCTTACTGTTGCAGGCCAGGCATTACCAGCCAACGAAGGTCTTCTGAACATTGGTGAAGCATGGACAATTACATTTGTCTCTATAATGTCTGACGATCAGCGGAAAGTGAACAATGCAGCTACTACCAGTATTGGCGTTGCCAATCAGTATGCAGGCGACTACCAATGTGTGGGAGTATTTACACATCCAACTGCCGGGCCTCGTCCGATCAACGAAAAGAAATTCCTGAAACCTTTGACAGCCTATTCGTGCAACATTCCTGTAGGCGACCTTGGTGGTGCCGGATATTTTGTTGACATTGTTATTGACCCTGTAACCAATACGGTAACTTACAAGAATGGCACGCCGGTTCCGGTTATCGCGACGGCGGATAAACGTTCCTACTTCGAACCATCAACAGGAAAATTCTATTTGTATTATTTCTATGTTGGAGGAAGTGGCAATCGTATTATTGAAGAAGTTTATACTCCGATAAAATAATACAACAATTCTATCAAACCAAGGTCGTCTCAATTCAATTTGGGACGGCCTTTTTTATTGTCAATTCCCGTCATCAGATCAGTAATTTCATATCACCACATTATTGATTTATATTAGAAGGTATTAACAGTCGGAACTAACAATTGGTTAATTCATGTAAGCACCTATTGAGAAAAAAATATAACTAAAATCATGTTTTGAGTAACTATTTTAACATTTATTTACATTAAAAAACAAATATTCAATTTGTACTATCAGTAAATCGTTTTAATAATTATCTTAGTTCCGTGAAGCTGTTTAATTTAAAATAATTCTCTATGAAAAAAATCATGTTATTGCTTGCATTTTTTGCAATTGGTTTGACCACGCTGATGGCGCAAACCAGGGAAATCACTGGCAAGATCACCTCCGCCGACGATGGTGGCCCCTTGCCGGGAGTGTCAGTGTCAGTTAAAGGAACCACCCTTGGTACCATTTCCGACATGGACGGTATGTACAGGTTAAGGATTCCGACAGATGCCAAAACATTGGTATTCTCTTTTGTTGGAATGGAAACACAGGAGCTTGCCATCGGAACCCAGTTGGTTTACAATGTCCAACTTAAGTCACAACTGATTTCAGTTGACGAAGTGGTTGTAACTGCTCTTGGGATCACAAGGGAAAGGAAATCCCTTGGGTACACCGTACAAGACGTTAAAGGTGAAGATTTGGTAAAAGGCGGTAATCCTGACTTAATGACATCTTTGTCCGGAAAAATTGCAGGATTACAAGTTCGTCAATCTTCAGGTATGCCCGGTGCACCTTCGCAAACCTTTATAAGGGGAGCACGTTCTTTCAGTGGCAATAATAGTCCACTATATGTCATCGATGGAATGCCAATCTCCAGCGACAATGACTATGCTTCAAACGTTACCGGTTCAGCTTTTTCGAACAGGGCGCTTGACATTGACCCGAACGATATCGAGTCGGTTAACGTACTGAAAGGACAGGCA
>JAUYTA010000356.1 GCA_030695265.1 Bacteroidota bacterium | reverse complement strand
TTGGTATAGTCGATCAGGATAATTCCGTTGTTGACAACTACCCCGAGCAAAATCAGGAAACCCGTAAGCGTATTGGCATTGAGCAGGCTGTTGTTGGTAACAATTAGCGCTATTAACGAACCGACTGCGGCAAGCGGAATGGAGAACAACAATACGATAGGCAACGACAACGACTCGAAAACCGATGCCATGATCATAAATATCAGCAGAATTGATGCGCCAATCATTAAATAAAATTCCGAATAGTCGGTTTCATCATGAATCACTTCGACAGCAACACCCGAAGGCAAATTGTAATTGGCAACCAACTCATCAATTTCGTAGCGGTAGGCTGCCAAAAGTTCTTTTGAGCCGCTTGCTTCACTAACAAACCGGTAGTTTACCTCAATCTGTTTTTCCTGATTTATCCGGTTGATTCCCGCAAGTCCGCTGGCATAAACAATGGTGGTAAAATCCTGAAGCTCGTGAATACCGCCGCTTGCATCGTTCACCTGCAACATTTTCAGTTCCTCCATGTTGCGGTCGGTTTTTGCTACCTCTCCTTCAACCAGTTCCTTCTGGGTGATAATTATTTCATATTCGTCAACACCCTGTTTGTACTGAATATTGGTTGATATTTCCCTCGAGAACGAGTTAATTTCAGACAAAACATTGTTGAGGGTGATGTTGTATTCAGTCATCAGCAACGGGTTGAAGTACATGTGTACCTCCGGGCGGTTGTCTGAAATGTTCAGGTTCACCCTGTTTACAGATTCAAGCTGGTCGATAAAATATTTCAGGTCTTCGCCAACCGCCTGCAACTGTTTAAAATCCTGACCTTTGAGTACAATTTTTTCTTCGTCGGTACCAATGCCCATCATTTTTTGGAAAGCGCCTCCCATGTTGCGGCTACCTCCCTGGAAATTGCCGCTACTTTGTGATTGCTCAAACGAGATCGACGAAGCTTTGATATCCTTGGTTCGGTCGTTGATATTGTTTTTGATCTCGGCAAATGTTCTGTCGGCAATTTTTTCAAAATCCTCCTTCAGCTTAATGGTAACTATGGCTTCCTCTTCTTCAATTTTGCTGATAACATCTTCTTTTTCGGCCAGATCTTCCAGTTTTGTTTCTATTTCCTGAACTGTTTTATCAGTGGTTTCGAGCGATGAACCTGAAGGCATGGTCACATACAAACGGATTTCATTGTTTTCTACTTCCTGAAGCGAGCTGATACTAACGGCCAGACTTATAAAAACAGCAAGGAAGAAAATTACGAGTCCGCCGATGATGGTGGCTGCCGGATTTCGCATACACGATTTCAGGATAACCAGGTAAATCTGGATCATCCGCGAATTGGTGGTTACTTTCTCGTAGAAGATATTTTTTGCCACGCGCCGCCTCATCAGTGCATACGAAGCCATCGGAACCAGTAATAAAGCCACTGCCAGCGAAACAACGAGTGTCGAAATAATTGAAACCCCCACGTTCAGTCCCAGCATCTCGACCATAAAATTGGTGGAAAACAGGAAAGGAAGAAATACAACTATTGTCGTTAGGGTAGCTGCCAGAATGGAACGCCATACTTCGGTAGTGCCCTGAACTACTGCCTGAAATGGAGGGACGCCTTTGCCTGCAAGCCGGTATATATTCTCGAGCACCACCACACTGTTATCGAGAAGCATCCCGATGGCCAGCGCCATTCCTACCAGTGTGAGGCTGTTGATGGTGACACCAAAAGCATAAAACAGGTTGAAGGAAGTAAAAATAGAAATTGGAATGGGCAGTGCGATAAACGAAACAATGCGGAAATTTTTCAGGAAAATCCAGAGAACAAAAATAGCCATGATACCCCCAACCAATGCAAGGTTCATGATCTGGCTGATGTTTTCTTCCATCTGGTCGGCCGAATTGCTGATTTCAACAATCTCAATTTCCTTGATGGCCATTTTCTCATTCAGTTGTTCCACGATTTTACGGGTGGAAGCTGATAGTTCAATCATATTGGCCTGCGAATCGTTGACCAGCAGAATCGTTACCGCATCTTTTCCGTTAACGCGGCTGTACGAAGTTTCTTCCTTCACTCCGAAGCGGACCTCGGCAACATCTTTCAGCAGGATTGGTCCGGGAGCAACCACCAGGTTTTCAATATCTTCCACCTGTTTGTATTCGGCAGTTACATGTACAAAATACTGAACGGTTTTTTCCTTCAAATTGCCCACATAGGTTCGCGAACTGGAGTTTTGCGAAAGTACCGACCGTATTTTTCCGGTGGTAATTTTGTAAGCTTCGCAGGCTTTGGTATCCAGAATAACCTCTATTGATTTTTGTTTCCCGCCATACACGTTCACTGCCGCAATTCCGTCGATGTTTTCCAGATCGGGTTTAATATCCTGATCAACAATGGTTCGTACGCGATCGATTCCGCCTTCGCCACGTGCCTGCAACTCCATAAAC
>JAUYTA010000336.1 GCA_030695265.1 Bacteroidota bacterium | reverse complement strand
GATTGGCTCCCACCCCATTTCCAACAACACTTCGGATGCTGATTTTTTTATTCCGTGGTGATAAACTTCTCCCAAACCGAGCAATGGCAGAAACAGTTTCGCCAATGGCGCCAAATCTCCGCTTGCACCAAGTGAGCCTTGTTCACACACAATCGATAAAATATCGTGATTATACAAATCCAGAATCCGCTGAACGGTAATTAACTGAACAGCGGAATTTCCTTTGGCCAATGCGTGGGCTTTTAATAAGAGCATTAAACGCACCACATCCGAAGGAATTTCAGGACCCAAATTGCAGGCGTGTGAAATCACCAGGTTCTCCTGCAATTTGCTTAAATCGTCTTTTGATACTTCGATGTTGCACAGCGCTCCAAAACCGGTATTGATGCCGTACAAAGGCCCATCGGTTTCGCTCATTTTCCGGTCGAGATATGCTTTGCTTTTCTCTATCAGTGCGACAGATTCTTCTGAAAGCACCAGCATTTTACTGTGTTCCAGGATCTGCTCAATGATTGGATAGGTAAGATGGTCAGGTGATATATAATGAATTTCTCTGGTCATGAGATCTTTGTTATTAAATGAAAATGAAGTTTTTTGAATATTGAATATTCGTTATTGGATATTGGATATTAAATTTCCAACAACCAACTTCCAATATCGAAGAAAAAATAAGAAAAAAGGAATTAGAAAACAATCCAGAATTCGGATTACGCGATTCAAGGCACAACATGGAACTTGGAACCTGAAACTTGGAACTAAAAAGAATTTCAGGGACAACGGATGTCGCCCCCAATGGATTTTGAAAACCTGTATTCTTTGAGTAAAAAGATCATTCCTGAAAATTTTCAGGAAGTAACGGAAACGAATTTTATTCTGAAAGGATTTTTATCAGTTTCTGTGGATCGACCAGTTGCTGGTCGCCCGAAAGCATGTTTTTCAGGTTTATTTTGCCTTGAGCCAGTTCGTCTTCACCAACAATTGCCACAAACGGGATATTTTTATTGTTTGCCCAGGTCATTTGCTTTTTCATTTTACTCTGATCAGGGAAAATTTCCGCGTTGATTCCGGCTTTCCTGACCTCTGCTAAAACTGGTAAACAGAAAGCTTCTTCAGCAACGCCAAGGTTTACGAACAACAATTTGGTTGAATCGACAGTCGCTGCAGGGAACAATTGCAATTGTGTGAGCACATCGTATATTCTGTCAGCGCCAAATGAAATACCAACTCCTGAAACGCCGGGCATACCAAAAATTCCTGTTAAATCATCGTATCGCCCTCCTCCGCAAATGCTACCCATGGCGACATCTTTGGCTTTTACCTCGAAAATAGCTCCGGTATAATAATTCAATCCACGGGCAAGCGTCAGGTCAAGTTCAACTTCTGTATTTAATTTGAAAGGTGCGAGGTAGGCGAACAAGGTGCGCATTTCTGCAATTCCTTTTGCACCGCTTTCCGATTGACCAATGGCTGATTCCAATTGCGCTAATTTTTCGGA
>JAUYTA010000329.1 GCA_030695265.1 Bacteroidota bacterium | reverse complement strand
CAGACGGAACCTCTCTACCGTTGGAACCTGCGCCAGGAATTTAACATCTTTAAAAACTTCGATCTTTCGATGTCATTCTATTCCAACTGGGGACATTACGGAACTTACAATGTAGCCAAAAACCGGGAAAATTTTCCAGAGCGTGTTAATCAATATGTCACTCCTTACTGGACTCCTGAAAATCCGTTAAACGATTACGCCCGCATCTATTCAAACGAAGGTGGCGCTGTATTCAATGTTTGGAGACAACGGTCATTTATCCGTTTCGACAACATCAGTCTGGCATATACTGTTCCAAGAGCCATTGTACAGAAAGCAGATATCAGCAACCTGAAATTCTTTGCTACCGTCAGAAATGTAGCTTATTGGGCACCGGAATGGAAATTCTGGGATCCGGAACAATACCGCAATCCGGACGATCTTGATAGTAATGGTGTTCCTCGATTTGCCAATGGTCCTTCTCCCCGCATCTTCACTTTCGGTGTAAACATAACCCTGTAATTCACTTTAAAAAGCAAATATAAATATGAACACAAAATATATAAAATCATTTTTTCGAATACTGCTTTTCCTTTCTCTAACATTGGGAATGATGAATTGCAGCGAAGAATGGCTCGAACCAAAGCCACTGTCAATCTTTACTCCTGAAAATGCCTTCGTTGATGCCCGTGGAATGTATGGCGCATTAACCGCCTGCGAACGGAATATCCGATACGAATTCTATGGCGATGGAGCCCCAATCATTACTGAACTTATCTTTTCTGAGGTTTGCGTCGAAGGAACTACCGACAAACCTGGGCCGGCAATGAATATGAACATCCAGATCACACCCAGTTCGCAGTTAAACAGCAACGACTTTAACCGCATTGGCTGGTATTGGCTGGAGACATATAACGGTATTAAATATGCCAATGTGGTTATTTCGCGCATCGACAAAACCAAATTTGCTACAGAAGCCGAACGCAACGCAGTTTTAGGAGCTGCTTATTTTCACCGGGCTTACCGTTATTACCGGTTGACCCAGCAATTTGGCGATGTGCCGTTTATTGGGAAAGAAATTCTGGAACCAAAACTTGATTTGGCAACTACCAAACGCGAAGTCATCCTTCAGAAAATAAAGAAAGACATGGAGTTTGCGTCAACATGGTGCCTTGATAATGCCGACCGCGGACGTGTAACCAAAGGCGCCTGTCAGCATTTATTAACCAAAATCAATCTGGCTTTGGGCGACTTTGATGCAGCAATAACTTCTTCAAACGCATTGATTGATGGTGGGGTATACAGTTTGATGAAAACTCCGTTTGGCGCTATTCCTAAAGAAGATGGCGATTATTTAACCAAACAGGGCATTGTGCGTGATGATGTTATCGCTCGCCTGCACTGGCACGCCAACAAAGCAATTGGTGCCAATAAGGAAGTTCTTTTCATGGTAATGTCGAAAGAAGACCTTATTGATTCTCGTCTCGATCTTCAGATTATGCGTCAGGCAGTTCCATTCTGGGGAGTTTCTAATTCGAACTTCCTAAGAACTCCTGATGGCAAAGGCCCCGGAACTTCCGACATTGCCAATCAGGATATTAAACTGGTGGAAACTTTCGGTCGTGGAATCGGTCGCGCCCGTGGAACAAATTACCACACTCGTAAAATATGGGACGATCCGAACGATTTACGTCACAAAAAAGGCAATTGGATAAACATGGAAGACCTGGTTTACAACCATCCAAATCTGAAAACCAATCCTTATTACAACAAACCTTTGCAACTAAGAGATGCTTCGGGTAAGGTTTTAACTACCGACACCATTCGTAACTGGTATGGTTGGCCACACTACAAATTGTACAATCCGGACCCTCGGCGTATTCAGCCACAGGGAGGATCATATGACTGGTATGTCTTCCGTTTGGCAGAAACTTATCTGTTACGAGCCGAAGCATATTGGTGGAAAGGTGATATTGCCAAGGCAATGGCCGATGTGAATGCCATTCGTACCCGCGCCGGAGCTGCGGCTTATACCGATGCCGGTAAATTCGACATTGGAACTATTCTGGACGAACGTGCCCGCGAATTGTTCTGGGAAGAACCACGTAAAACTGAATTAAACCGAATTTCGTTCATCTTTGCAAAAACCGGTAAATCCTACAAAGGCAACGCCTATACAGTAGCCAATTTCGGAACCAAGAACTTCTACTTCGACCGGATCACTGAAAAAACCGACTGGTACAACAAAGGTGTAAAAGCCAACAATGGTCAGGAATATACCATGAGTGCCTACCATGTATTGTGGCCAATTCCGCAAAACTCAATCAGCTCAAACACACAGGGAGTTATTAATCAAAACTTTGGCTACGATGGTTATGCGAACAACGTTTCTGCATTAACTACCATTCCGGCTGAAGACGACAATTAATCTGCCGAATCAAATAATAGGCAAAGGCTGTCCGGCACCCAACGGATGGCCTTTGTTTTTTAGAATGTCCTTCGTTTAGATGAGAAGAAATTGTTCCGTGTTCAGTCGCACTTGGCAGAGACATATCCTGCGAATTTGAGATAATCTGCGTTCAGGTTCAACGCACAGAAACCTCTGTAAAAGAAGTCTTTGCTGATAATTGCTTAGGTGCGGGACACCGGAATATATTAAAAACATAAAAAGAAACCAATGAGACGAGGAATACCTCTCTTTATTAGTTTAACTTTACAAAACTTCGGTTTTTCACTCATTCAACGAATAGTAATGAAACGAACAACTTTTTTCTTTTGCTTTTTTATGCTCTCAGCCCTTAACAATGTTTTCGGACAAAAAATACGTGAAACCGGCTTTGCCTTTGGAATTAATAAAACATCTTCACCTGTTCAGCACAATTATTGGAACGAAAATTCTCCTCCAACTTATCTGAAATTAAATGCAACCGAAAGCTGGTACAACAATGATCATCGGTTTTCTATCAGAAAAGAAGCCGGACTAAATTTGCAATATTCAAATATTAATCTTGACTCGGGAGGACTTGGGGGACATAGTTATTACTCCGGAAATATAACAAGCCTTTTTGCCGATGCGGCTTTGTTGGTTCAGATGCGGATAAATAGCAGGCTAACATTGGCAATTGGTCCCGAGGCAGAATACCTGATGATAGGTTACAACAATTTGAATATTTCCTATTCCACCATGTTAACTAATCCCCCCAGTTCCGGTGAAATACGCAAAAGTGGACTTAACCGCGACTACTTTAACAAACCTGCCTATGGAATCAAGTTCAGACTTTTTGAAACCGGCTTCATCGACAAAACCACCATTGGTCTTAATTTCAGCTATTTGTGGACCAAAAGCGAATTTCCAAACTTTTATGCCGCCAATTATGCCCGGATTTCATTTGTTATCGGGTTCAGGAAAGGTATTGATGAAAAACGATTAGAAGAATAAAAAATCCGGCTGTTCTTGAAATTCTCATCCGGATTAAAAGTCTGAGGCTGCCACACCTCCTTAATTTTCATTAAGTTGCCCGAAAATACCAACTGAATGACAACCAATGACAACCAATGACTGTCATAAAATGCAGGGTAGCTATGCAAACGGACAGTCATTTAAAATAAACTCGCCACCTACTTGAATTACAAAGATATTTGACTATTTTTGCGCTGCTTTTAAAAATTAATTTTAAGCCGTTGCGATTGAAAGCAATGCTGCGGCTTAAACATTGTACAACAATTTAAACAAACGTTACATGTATTTATCATCTGAAAAGAAAGTTGAGTTTTTCGAAAAATACGGAGAATCAGCAACAAACACAGGCTCGTCAGAAGCGCAGATTGCACTGTTTTCATTCCGTATCAGCCATTTGACCGAACACCTGAAGTTAAACAAAAAAGATTTCAGCACACAACGTGCTCTGATCACCTTAGTAGGTAAACGCAGAAGCCTTTTGGATTATCTGAAAAAGAAAGACATCAACCGTTACCGCGCAATTATCAAAGACCTCAATTTACGTCGATAATTTTAAGACAGAAAAGGCCCCGATATATCGGGACCTTTTCTTATTTTTATACCCGTTTAAAAAATCTGATGGTACCCGTTTTTTAAGCGCAAAACTTCAGTAAAAACTATTTTTTTTTCTGAATAAAATACCCCACCACGCCATTTGTAGAGTACCGTGTAAAAAATTAATTATTCAAAAAATTATGAATCAAGCAATTATTAAAACAATTGACCTTGGCGATGGCCGTACCATCACCATTGAAACCGGCCGGTTGGCCAAGCAAGCCGATGGTGCGGTGGTAGTTCGTATGGGTGACACAATGTTAATGGCAACCGTTGTTGCCGCTGTTGATGCCAAAGAAGATGTGGACTTTATGCCACTTTCGGTTGATTACCGAGAAAAATTCGCTGCAGCAGGACGTTTTCCCGGTGGATTTCTGAAACGTGAATCACGTCCGTCGGATGATGAAGTGTTGATTGGCCGTTTGGTTGACCGCGCTTTACGCCCTTTATTCCCTGCCGATTTCCATGCCGAAACTGCCATGATGATTTCACTCATTTCATCAGATTCTGAAGTAATGGCCGATTCATTGGCCGGACTTGCCGCATCTGCTGCCATTGCAGTTTCAGATGTGCCTTTCGAAACGCCTATTTCTGAAGTTCGTGTTGCACGCATCGATGGAAAATTCATTGTAAACCCAACTTTTTCGCAGCTCAAAAAAGCCGATCTCGACATCATGGTTGCCGCCACATTCGACAATATCATGATGGTTGAAGGCGAAATGGAAGAAGTTTCGGAAGAAGACATGCTCGACGCAATCAAGGTTGCTCACGAAGCCATTAAAATTCAGTGCACGGCTCAGGAAGAACTGGCCGCTTTGGTTGGAAAAACAAAACGTACCTATTGCCACGAAATAAACGATGCCGATCTGAAAGCCAAAGTTCTGGAAGATCTTTATCCTGCCTGTTATGCACTGGCAACTCAGCGCCTTAACGACAAACATCTTCGCATGGAAGGGTTTCGCAACATTGTTGAAGAGTACATTGCTGAATACAAGGAAGCCAACGCTGAAAATACCGAAATCGACCTCGGAACAAACATCAAACTGATTAAAAAATATTACCACGACGTTGAGAAAGAAGCCATGCGCCGCATGATTCTGGACGAAGGTATCCGTTTGGACGGTCGTTCAACTACCCAGATTCGTGCGATTTGGGGCGAAGTTGATTACCTGCCGGGATCACACGGATCGGCTATTTTTACCCGTGGTGAAACGCAGTCGCTTTCTTCGATCACTTTGGGAACCAAAATGGACGAGAAAAAAATCGACAGCGTAACTTACCAGGGAGTTGAAAAATTCCTTTTGCATTACAACTTCCCTCCATTCTCGGTGGGCGAAGCCAAAGTACCACGTGGAGTTGGCCGTCGCGAAATCGGTCACGGAAACCTTGCTTTGCGTGCCTTGAAAAAAATGATTCCTGATGAATTTCCATACGTGATCAGGATTGTATCTGACATTTTGGAATCAAACGGTTCGTCGTCGATGGCCACTGTTTGCGCCGGAACAATGTGTATGCTTGATGCTGGTGTTAAAATGAAACGTCCGGTTTCGGGTATTGCAATGGGTTTGATTACCGATCCGGCAAACAATAAATTCGCTGTGCTTTCTGATATTCTGGGCGACG
>JAUYTA010000324.1 GCA_030695265.1 Bacteroidota bacterium | reverse complement strand
CGGCAGAAGGTGCATTTTCCGCAGGATTCGTTCTGGGTAAACGAAAGAAAATACCGGGCAATGTCCACCATGCAGTCGTCTTCGTCGAGCACTACCAAACCACCGGAACCCATCATCGCACCCACTTCGAGCAATGATTCGTAATCAATCGGAGTATCATACAACTGCGCCGGAACGCAACCTCCGGAAGGACCGCCAATTTGTACCGCCTTGAATTTTTTGCCATTCTGCACACCACCGCCGATATCTTCCACAATCTGGCGAACAGTAATTCCCATTGGCACTTCAATCAGGCCGCCACGGTTAACTTTCCCGGTGAGGGCAAAAACTTTTGTTCCTTTGCTGGTTCCCAATCCGATGGATGAAAATTTGCCCGATCCTTCGCGAATGATATATGAAACCTGCGCAAAAGTTTCAGTATTGTTAATTAGTGTGGGTTGCTTCCACAAACCGCTTACAGCCGGAAATGGCGGACGAATGCGCGGAAAACCGCGTTCGCCTTCAATGGAAGCCATCAGCGCCGACTCTTCGCCACACACAAAAGCGCCCGCACCTTCATAAATTTCCACATCAAAAGAAAAACCTGAACCCATGATATTTTCGCCCAGATAATTGTTTTCCCGGCAATAAATCAGCGCCTGGCGAATGCGTTTCACTGCAAGTGGATATTCGGCACGGATATAAAAATAACCATGTGTTGCACCAACTGCTTTTGCGCCAATCACCATGCCTTCGATCACCCGATACGGATACGATTCGAGCAACATGCGATCCATAAATGCGCCCGGATCACCTTCATCGCCATTGACAATCAAATATTTCACCTCCGATTTATTTGCAGCGACCAAACTCCATTTCAGGCCAGTTGGGAAACCTGCTCCTCCCCGCCCCCGCAGTCCGCTATCTTTGATGGTCTGTATAATTTCTTCTGAAGAAAGTTCGGTCAAACAGGTTTTCATGGCTGCAAAACCCTCGTGTTTCTTATATTCCTCAATGTCGAGCGGATTGATAACTCCGCGGTATTGGGTAGCAATCGGAATCTGGCGATCCAGAAAATCGGTTACCTGTTTTTCGCGGGCATCAATCGAATATTGCTTAACACCATCCCAAACAGTGTCAGTCTGAACACTTTCGAAGAACTTGTAAACGCTGCTTTTGAGCATTCCAAAAGTACTTTGAGGTTTAAAATGATTGGCGATAATTCCTTCTATTTCTTCGGGTTTTACCTTGGCATACAAGGTAGGTTTTTCGTTAAGCGGAATTATTTCGACCAGCGGAACCTGATGACACATGCCCACGCAGCCCACATTTTTAAGGCTGATTTTAATACCGGTGTCAGCAATGGTTTCTTCCACAGCTTTTTTAACATCCTCACTTCCGGAAGCCACACAGCACGAACCGAGCCCAATGCGGATTTCGCCCTGAATTTCCTGTCCGTCCACATTCCGGAACAATCCTTTTTTGGCTCCTGAAATTCCGGCATGTTTTTCGAAATCGGCGACAACATTGCCAACTTTATCTGAAGCGACGTGCCCATAAGTTATTTCGTCAATCTGAACTACCGGCGCCAAGGTACAGCAACCGAGGCACGAGACTTTTTCAAGGGTATATTTTCGCGAAGCATCGGTTTCTTCGTGTCCGGTTAGGTTAAAATGACGACGGAAAGCGTCGTAAACCTGCCCTGCACCTTTTACGTGGCAAGCCGTT
>JAUYTA010000321.1 GCA_030695265.1 Bacteroidota bacterium | reverse complement strand
ATCTCTTTTAACTTAATTACATATTCAGAAGCGCTGATTTCGGCTGGAAATTTAGCAACGATCGAATCAAGATCTGAACTTTCAATTTCGTTTACAAGTTGCACCAGGGTGATGTAAGCTGCTACAACCGAGCTGTTGTGCTCTTTCACAAAGTTTTTTGTGAAAACTTTCATGTCCTCAATCATCGCTTTATAGTCAATTTCAGCTCTTTTGGCTTCATCATCATTTCCTGACTGCATTGCAGTTTGATATTTTTGCTGAAGATCCTGAACTTGTTTGTTTAGTTTTTCGAGTTCAGTAAGGTAAACCTGGAAAATATCCTGGCTTGGAGAGCCTGTGATTTTCGTTGCGCGCAGACTGTCTTTGTTGGCAACAACTTTAATTTTCGAATTGTCAAGAAAAAGCTGTGCGAAATAGTCCTGCTCATTTAATCGCAGAATACGGACGTCAGGCAATTCCATTTTGCCGGTAAAGGCAAATTTACCGTCAACAATGTCGGCGGTATCGATACTTTGCGGACGGCCATCCACTATTTTTTGCAGATATACTTTACCGGTTTCTACACCGGCAATGGTGCCTTTGATCGAAAATTCATCTTTTGCCGTTTGACAGGAAAAAACCGTCAGGGCCAATACCAAAACTGCTAGAATATTTCTCATTGAGTTAATTATTAAATTGTTTTTAAATGTTCTTTTTAATTTGATCGTATAAATCGAGTAATTTTTTGGCAGCGACAAAAGAGGAGATTTCTTCTTTCAAGACTTTCTTCTCCGATTCCTCCATCAATGCCATTATTTGTTCATTCTGATAAAAGTTGTTCCTGAGCTGCTCGTTGATCGTTTCGTACATCCAGAATTTCGATTGCTCGTTTCTTTTGTGCTGAAAATA
Organism: Bacteroidota bacterium; assembly: GCA_030695265.1. Lineage (GTDB taxonomy): Bacteria > Bacteroidota > Bacteroidia > Bacteroidales > Prolixibacteraceae > Aquipluma. The sequence goes on along the minus strand of JAUYTA010000321.1, from coordinate 2,731 downwards.
ACTGTTGCCTTTTACAAGCGCCAGATACTCATCAATGGTTTCCCAAATTTCGGTGATCCCGGTTTTCATGTAGGCAGAACAGGTCAGTACCTTGGGTTTCCATCCTGAATCGGCTGCAGGAAACAAATGCAATGCATTCATATACTGAACACGCGCCAGGCCAGCTTTTTCTATGTTGTTCCCATCGGCTTTGTTAATTGTAATCGCATCGGCCATTTCCATGATGCCGCGTTTGATGCCCTGCAATTCGTCGCCCGCACCGGCGAGCATCAGTAAAAGGAAAAAATCAACCATCGAATGAACGGCAGTTTCGCTTTGTCCAACACCAACCGTTTCAATAAAAATATGGCTGAATCCGGCGGCTTCGCAAAGCACAATGGTTTCGCGGGTTTTCCGGGCAACCCCGCCCAACGAACCTGCCGATGGGGAAGGGCGGATGTAGGCATTCGGATCGATGGAAAGGTCTTCCATCCGGGTTTTATCGCCCATTATGCTTCCTTTTGTACGTTCGCTGCTGGGGTCAATGGCCAAAACGGCGAGTTTATTTCCTGCGGAAGTAATGTGCTTTCCCATTGCTTCGATGAAAGTACTTTTGCCAACACCCGGTACGCCGGTAATTCCTATCCTGACCGAATTTCCGCTGAAAGGCAAACACTTTACAATGATCTCCTGTGCAATTTCCTGGTGTTCGGGTTTCGAACTTTCGATAAGGGTGACTGCCTGACTAAGAATCGTAATGTCTCCGTTCAGGATACCATCAACGAATTGTTGTACCGAGAGAGAACGCTTTTTCTTGTGCTTCAGAAATCGTTTTACCGAATCGGTATTCACCGAAGGCAATCGTTCAATGCCCTGATTTACATTTAGCCCAGTGTACTCGGGGCTGTTTTCTATATGGGAATGGAATTGATCTCCAATCATGGTTCAAAATTTTATGCGAATGTAGTGATCAGGAAACAATAATAAATGGTTCTGCTTCAATTTTAGCTAAAAATTGTTGTAGCAGTATTGAACCTTAACCAAAAAGAAGAAGCCGCTCCTGTTGTCAGAAGCGGCTTCCACATAAATTATTGGGAAAACTATTGTGTCAAAATATTTGTCGCAATTCGCAAAGTAGTGGTTGGGTTTTTCGGGTCGTTGGTAATAATGGTAATTGTTTTGTTCTGACGGCCACTTTTACCTGCTGAATCAAACACAACTTTCAACGGCACACTTTCGTTTGCGGCAATCATGTTTTTTGAAGGAGAAACTGCAGTACAACCGCAAGAACTCTTCACGTCGCGGATAACTAAATCCCGTTTTCCTATGTTTTTAAGGTTAAAGGAATCCATTCTTTGAACAAGAATGGATTCCTGAAGGCCGTTTAATGTTTTACCACCAGCTTTTCGCTGATTATTTCATTGCCGATTTTTACACGGACAATATACACCCCATCTTTCCAACCTGTTGTGTTGATGGCCTTTTTGTCGCCTTTTAGCTTTTGGGTTTTGGTTTTCAGGCTGTGCATCGAGTCGTAAACTTCGAGGTCCCATTCGGTGTCGGGAGCCAATACTTCTCCCGATCCGGTGGCGATTTCGATGGTTGTTTCGCCAGACGAGGGGTTAGGGGAGAACGAGAGGGAGTAGCCACAACTTACTTCCACTAATAATTCACCCCGAAACGAACCGCAATCATTCGCCGCAGTTGCATAAACCCAACCCACTCCTCTCTCGGTACCCCGAACCACGCATTTGTAACCATAGTTCGAACCCACAATCTGAAGGGGGCCGCCTACCGACCAGGTCACCGTCCGATTGTTGGCCTCGGTAAACAACGAATTACCGCATGTAACCGTTGGGTAGCCCGACACAACAGGTATAAAACCGGGGAGGCCTGCCCAAACTATTTTTTCGAGAGGTATATCCCCACACGAGTTACTGATGGTCGCCCGGACCCAGCCACTGCTCCCGGTACTCTCAATTGCCATAGGAGCCATCATTGATAGGTCTTCGCTTGATGCCGTTGCCACAGTTGGAAGGATTCCCCCTGAGGATTTTACTTTGTAGCTGGTTGTTCCCTGACCCGAAACATAGGCAAGATTCCAACTCTTCTCCCAAAAAACCGTATTGCCAGCCGCAAGACTACTGAGCCTAAAAGTAGCACCCGAAGAACATACAAGGGCAGGGCCGGACATTGAAGTGGAAGGATCAATTATATTTACAGAAACTTGTAGCGGAGTTGAAGGTTTGTTTTCATTACATCCGGTCATCGTGCAAATAATACTTCCTGAAGCTCCACTTGCGATAACATCAATGAAATGTGTAGAACTCGTACCTCCCCAACCATTGGGTAATTGCCATGTATAAGAAACATCTGGAGTAGAGGGAACAGTATAGCGATGGGTAGTGTTACACAAAACAGTTGTTGGGCCAGTAACGGCAAAATTTTCCAGATTACGGGTTATTTGTAATGTGGCCGGAAGGCTGTATTGCGTATTTGCTTTTGCCATTACACTTATTGAAACCGGAGCCGACGAAACCGGTGGAATAACGCTTATGAAAGAAGAACTCACAAAGGTCCCTGTTTGTCCTGTGGTGGTCTGCCATCCAGTTGGTAAAGTCCATTCAAAATGACTGGTAATTGTTAGACCTTGGTCAATGCCGACACTTTCCGGACCCGTATTAATGTAAGGGCTTAATTCAACAGTCACGGGAGAAGTATCATAGCAAGGGATATTTAATGAAGTTCCAGC
>JAUYTA010000312.1 GCA_030695265.1 Bacteroidota bacterium | reverse complement strand
TTCTGAAGTTTTTGCACAGGATTCAATTCAGGAAACAAAGAATACCACAGAAGTTGTGAAACCGGCCAAACAAAAGCTGGTTTATAAGTTCAATATCAAAGAAAATATTGCCCCGGCAATCTGGCGGCAAACCAAACAGGCTTTTGCTGCAGCCGACAGTTTAAATGCCGATCTGATCCTGATTCACATGAATACTTACGGCGGAACTGTTGTTGATGCCGATTCGATCAGAACACGCATTCTGAACAGTAAAATTCCGGTGGTGGTTTATATCGACAACAATGCAGCATCGGCCGGCGCACTAATTTCGATTGCTTGTGACCGTATTTATATGCGCACCGGTGGCTCAATTGGTGCAGCAACAGTAGTAAACCAAACCGGCGAAAAAATGCCCGATAAATATCAGTCTTACATGCGCTCAACCATGCGCTCAACTGCTGAAGCGCAGGGTGGTGATACCATTATTAGCGGCAGGGACACCACTTTTCGCTGGAAACGCGACCCGTTGATTGCCGAAGCTATGGTGGACGAACGGGTTTATATAAAGGGAATTATAGATACAGGAAAAATACTGACTTTCACCCCGATGGAGGCAATGAAACACGGTTATTGCGAAGGTATTTGCGAAAACGTTGATGAAGTATTGAAATTGAATGAAATGGAAAATGCCCGGATTGTGGAATACAAGCCCACCGCATTGGAACGTTTTATTGGTTTCATGGTGAACCCTATTGTTTCAGGAATCCTGATTATGGCCATTTTGGGAGGCATCTATTTCGAAATGCAGACACCCGGAATTGGGTTTCCGTTTGGTGTGGCAGTTTTGGCAGCCATTTTCTACTTTTCGCCGCTTTACCTTGAAGGATTAGCGGCCAACTGGGAAATTCTGATTTTCGTTATCGGTTTAATCCTAATCGCAGTCGAAATATTTGTCGTCCCGGGATTTGGAGTAACTGGAATATCCGGCATTACACTGGCTTTTTCAGGATTGGTGCTTAGCCTTATTAAAAATGTGAACTTTACTTTTGAACATGTGAATAGTGGTGATTTACTTGTTGCGCTGGTTACCGTTTTAATCGGTACTGTTGGCGGAATAGGTTTGGCCATTTACCTGAGCCAGAAAATGTTTACCGCCGAGACCGGTCAGTTTTCGCATCTTTCGCTTCATGAGGTGATGAGTTTAAAGGATGGTTATGTGGGCGTTGATACCGAAATACTTCACCTGAAAGGTAAAAGAGGAATTGCAATTACCACTTTACGCCCTTCAGGAAAAATAAATATTGAAGGCAAAAACTACGATGCTTTGGCCGAATCGGGCATGATCGACAAAGGAACTGCGATTGTGGTTACCCGCGTTGAAACCGCTCAGTTGTATGTGGAAATGGAATAACTGCTGGTAGTCAGCGGGTGAATTCAAGTCACCCGCTGACGATGGAATCATTTCCCAAATCGTTTCATTGCATCTCCCAGTTTGAAAACGATTTCGTTCATGGGATATCTATTTTGTGCCGAAGATGTAACTCGTTTTTTCGTAGAAATGCTCACCGGGAGCAAGTGTTACCGGCGGAAAGTCAGGCTTGTTGATAGAATCGGGGTAATGTTGTGTTTCCAAAGCCACACCAGAGTATCGTCCGAATTTTTTCTGTCCGTCAATCGTCAATTCCGGATTCCAGTATCCGGTATAAAGTTGAATGCCAGGTTGGGTGGTGTAAACTTCAACCATTCTTCCTGAAGCTTCTTCGCTCAGACTGCCGGCTTTTACCAGATTACCTTCGGTGTTGTCGAGCACAAAATTTAAATCATACCCGTCAGGAAGTGGTTCAATATCTTGGCCCAGTTTCTTTTTGTTGAGAAAATCAAACGGAGTTCCTTCTACTGAAAGAATTTCTCCGGTTGGGATGTTTCCGATTGATTCGGTAAAAGTCTTGGCCGGCAATTCAAGTTCGTGGTTCAGAATGGTTTCTTTGCCTCCGGTTAAGTTAAAATAGGTGTGATTGGTCAGGTTAACAATGGTTGTCTTGTCTGTTTCGGCAGCATATTCAATAGTCAGTTCATTGTTGTTATTTAATGTGTAGGTACAGCTAACTTTTAAATTTCCGGGGTAACCTTCCTCCATGTCAGGACTCAGATAAGTTAGTTTAACGCCAACTTTTTCTGTTTGGTCAATAATTTCGGCAGAAAATAGTCTTCGGTCGTAACCAACCAAACCGCCATGCAAATGGTTTGGGCCATTGTTTACTGCAAGAGAATAGTTTTTTCCTTCCAAAGTGAATTTTCCATCAGCAATCCGGTTGCAAACGCGGCCACAAATAGCGCCGAAATATGGATAACTTCCCAAATATTCAGGACTCAGGTAATCTTCCAACTTGTCGAAACCCAAGGCAATGTTGGCCAAATTGCCGTTTTTGTCCGGAGTTTCAATCGAGGTGACAATCGCCCCGTAGTTGGTGATTTTAACTGTTACATGGTTGTCATTCGATAAAGTAAATAATTCAGCTTCAAGTCCTTCGTATGTTTTTCCGAAGAGTGATTTTGTGATTTTCATAGTTATATATTTTAGTTTTCTTTATTCGGCTTACAAATTTAATTTTTTCTGTCAGACTGGTGGGTACTGGTTGTGTATTTTGTTTCGATTAATTGTTATTTTTGAAAACTGTTAATCAAACTAAAATATAAACGAGTGAAGAATATTCAGATTGATGATTCCATAGGTATTCCAAAATACCGGCAAATCATCAATTCAATTTACACAGCCATCTCTATCGGAGAACTCAAACTGGGCGATAAAATTCCTTCGCTCAACCAGATTTGTGTTGAATTTGAATTGTCGCGCGACACAGTGATGGTGGCATTCAACGAATTAAAGGCAAAAGGCATTATCAATTCCATTCCGGGGAAAGGATACTATATTAATAGTGTTGAGATTAATCTTGATCAGAAAATCTTCGTATTATTTGATGAACTCAATGCCTTTAAAGAAGATTTATATACTTCGGTATTGAATAGCCTGGATGCGAAATCGAGCGTTGATATTTATTTTCACCATTTTAATTATCAGGTATTCAAAGATCTTATTTCTGAAAGTATCGGTAAATATACCTCGTATGTGATTATGCCCGCAACTTTTGATGATACCTACGATGTTATTTCGAAGATTCCGAGGGAAAAGGTTTATATTCTTGATCGGCTAAAGGCTGATCTGTTGGATTATCCGGTTGTTTATCAGGATTTTGAACAGGATGTTTACGATGCATTAATCGATGGTTTCGACCTGCTCCAGAAATACACCAAACTGATTATGATTTTCCCCGGAGGAAAGGAACCGGAAGGGCGAATGATTGGATTTCAGCGGTTTTGCAAGGAAAAAGGTTTCCAGTTTGAAATTATCAGGAATTTACTGAGCAAGGAAATGAAAACGGGAGAAGCCTACTTTGTACCGTCCG
>JAUYTA010000310.1 GCA_030695265.1 Bacteroidota bacterium | reverse complement strand
CGGGCAGCTTATTGTCCGGTTTCGCCGGGTGCAGATTCTGTATTGGTCAATGCCTACAAAACCGCAGCCGCGAAAAATGACATAGTGATTTCGGAAGTGGGAGCGTGGAGCAACCCGATTTCGCCGGATCACGAAACAGCTAAAAAGGCCATCCAGAAATGTATTGATTCGCTGGCTTTGGCCGACCAGATTGGAGCCAGTTGCTGTGTGAATATAAGCGGCTCACGAAATGTGAAACACTGGGCCGGTCCGCACAAGGATAATCTGACCGATGCCACTTTCGACCTGATCGTTGAAACTACCCGAAAAATAATAGATGCCGTTAAACCAAAGCATACTTATCATGGTTACCAGTCCGCAGATTTATTACCGGAATGGCGAAATGATTCACGATTGTTTTCGCAAACTCGGGCCGCAAATCAAGAGTTGTCATGCCAAAGACATTACCCTGCGGGAAGATAATTACATGACTCAACTCGACGAAATTGTTGCAGGAAAAGGTAATCTGGATTATTCGGTTTTTCTGACAGAATTAGCCAAACTGAAGGATGTACCGCTGATGATGGAACATTTGAATTCGGCAGAAGAATATGCTCAGGCAGCAAAATATATCAGGTCGGTTGGGAAAATGGTGAAGGTTGAATTGTAAAGAAAGTACTTTACTATTCTAATTCCAGGCATGCAAAACGATTTTCATGATGCATGAAGCAGTTTGTGTTCTTTATCAGCAGCATAGGCCAGGCAAGCTTTTATATCTTCAATAGTTAACTCCGGAAAATCGAAAATAATTTCATTGAAATCCATCCCAGCTGCCAACCAGCCAAGTACATCATAAACTGTTATTCTGGTATCTCTTACACATGGTTTCCCAAATCGTTTATTTGGATTCCTTTTTATGATATTTTTATATTCAGTCATATCGTATCCTTTTTACAAAAGTAAACATTTTAGGTAATTTGCAATCCTTGTCGGGGATGCACGACAAAAAAAAATCCTGAAAATGCGGTGCAAACTTCAGGAAAAATAGGAAAAGTTGAAGAAAAAAGTGGTAAAATTGCCAATCGGAAGAATTTTTTGAACCATCATTCCCGGATGGGGTTAATATCACCAAAGGATGTAAGCGAGTATTGATGGAATATCCATCGGTGAACAAAAAAAGCAAAATGATTAAATATTTACCCCAGCTTATTGGTTTTTTATTTATAGCCGGGCTCATAGTACCGCTGCTTTATCCTATTCTGAAGGCGAAATTGGGTCTCTTCCTTTCGCTGATCCCTTTGACTATTTTGATCGTGTTATTCTCTGCTTTGGCGGGATTGACTCCCGAATCATTGTATCTTTTACCTTCGTCATGGAGCTTGTTGCCTGAAATTAATTTCAGTTTCCGCATTGATGGTTTAAGCCTGGTTTTTGGATTACTGATCAGCGGTATCGGTTTTTTCATCTTGTTGTATGCGGCCTGGTACATGTCGAAATACGAACGGCAAGGACATTTTTTTTCCTATCTGATGCTTTTTATGGCGTCAATGATTGGTTTGGTCTTTTCCGACAACTTGCTGGTTTTGTTTATTTTCTGGGAACTAACCAGTGTTACTTCCTTTCTGCTTATCGGTTTCGACCACCATTTGGCGAAGTCGCGGCAGGCTGCTCTGCAATCGTTGCTTATAACTGGTTTGGGCGGTTTGTGCCTGTTGTTCGCGGTTATTATGATTGGTCAGGTAGCCGGAACTTATGAAATCAGTGTACTTATTGAACGTGGAATACATCTGGGCGATCATCCTAAATATTGTTTAATTTTTGTTTTACTCCTGCTGGCCGTACTTACCAAATCGGCGCAGTTTCCTTTCCATTTTTGGTTGCCTGGCGCTATGCAGGCGCCCACCCCGGTTAGTGCCTACCTCCATTCGGCAACGATGGTAAACGCAGGTGTTTTTCTTCTGATGCGCATCCATCCGGTTGTTGGCGGAACCATGGAATGGAAATACATGCTCATGTTGACGGGGGTGATCACCATGTTTTTAGGCGCTTTTTTTTCGATGGGACAGCGGGATTTGAAACGCATTCTGGCATTTACAACGATCAGTGCATTGGGTACAATGGTTTTATTGATCGGTATAGATACTCCGCAGTCGATGAAAGCAGCGCTGGTGTTTTTTATTGTGCACGGGCTGTACAAAGGCGGCTTGTTTATGGTAGCCGGAATTGTTGATAAAAGTACAGGTACCCGCGATATTTATTTACTGTCAAAACTTTTTAAACCGCTGCCTTTTACCTCCATTGCCGCCGTTCTTGCATTGATTTCAATGGCAGGACTGCCTCCAATGCTTGGGTTTATCGGAAAGGAACTGGTGTACGATGCACAGATTCAATTGCCCGGCATGTCGTGGCTTCTTTTACCATTGGGAGTAGGAGCCAATATTATGATGGTGGCCATTTCAATAACCATTTTTACTGAAGTTTTTAGTCCTTTTGGGAAAAGAGATCCTATAAAGGTAAAGTATAGGGAGAAAGATTTTCCGTGGTATTTTTTGGGCGGTCCGATTGTCCTGGCTTTGGCTGGCCTGGTGTTGGGTCTGATGCCTGGTATGCTCGATACTTTAATTGCCAACGCTTTGTTTGCGGCAAAAAACCAATTGCTGGATGTCAATTTATCATTGTGGCATGGCTTTAACGATGTTTTGCTGCTCAGCCTTTTCACTGTTGTCTCAGGGATTGTGGTATTTATTTTCAGAAGATCGTTAAATGTGCATATCGGCCGGTTAATCGACTGGTTCGATAAATATCATTTGCCCACGCTTTTTGCAAAGGGAATTAAAATATATGTTGACAGAGCTTACAAAAGAACCCAGATTATTCAGCATGGCTATCATCGTTTTTACCTGTTGACTTTTTTTATAGTGACAGGACTACTGATTGTGGTGCAGGTGAACTGGGATTTTTTGTCTGTTATGCCTGATGGTGGTTATACTCCTCTTCGTATTAATTTGGTTCTTCTGTTGGTTGTGGCTTCGCTGGCTGTGATCTTTGCCGTGTTTTCCCGTTCGCGATTGTCGGCTATTCTGGCCATGGGCGTGGTCGGGTATGCAGTTGCAATTCTGTACCTGATGTATGGTGCGATCGATTTGGCTATCACCCAGTTTCTGGCAGAAACCGTAATTATGGTGCTGTTTGTAATGGTCATATTGTACCTGCCCAAATTCGCAGTACTTTCTACACGCAATTCGCGAATTCGCGACTGGATTATCTCCTTATCTATCGGCACTTTGGTTACGTTTGTCGTTCTCCATGCCCGTTTCATCAATCTGTATGAACCCATTTCAGTGTATTTTATTAAAAACAGTTTGACAATGGCACACGGTCGCAATATTGTGAATGTAATACTTGTCGACTTTAGGGCCTTGGACACTTTGGGTGAAATTACTGTTTTAACCCTGGCCGCAATGGGAGTTTACAGTTTGTTCAGGTTTAAGGTTAAAAAAACCAAATCAAAAAAAGAATTGTAGCATGAAACGAGCCATCCCGATAAATCGGAACACAAGAGAATCGGCCAGCTGGCGGATGGCGAGTTCCATCTGGCAATTAAAAAACAAATTATAAACAGATGAAAAATATTATACTCGAAAAAATTGTAAAGCTTTTCCTGAATGTAATGCTGATCTTTTCAGTATATCTTTTATTCAGAGGGCACAATAATCCCGGAGGTGGTTTTATTTCCGGCATCATTGCTGCCACCGGCTTTATTTTTTATGCCATCATTTTTGGCGCCGGAAGTGTTAAGAAAATGATTGGTTTAAGTTCAAGGAAATGGATGGGATTAGGCTTGCTGGTGGTTTTGGTAACAGCCATTCTTCCCGTGTTCTTTTCGAAGGAAGTGTTAACCGCACTTTGGGTTCCCGGTGATTTTCCAATTTTTGGCGCTCTTCATATCGGAACTCCGTTACTATTCGATAGCGGGGTATTTCTGGTGGTTTCAGGAATGATTTTAACAATTGTAATCAGTATTATGGAGGTTTTGGAATGGAACTAGTATTTGCAATATTCATCGGTTTGCTTTATGCCTGCGGAGTCTATCTGCTGCTCAGGAGAAGTATCGTAAAAGTAATTTTAGGTGTGTTCGTATTGGGCAATGCAACCAACCTGATCATTTTTTTGGCCGGGGGTATCAAGCGAAGCGGAGCCGCTTTTATTCCTGAAGGAGCAGAAACCATTGACCCCGCAGTTATCAGCGATCCGTTGCCTCAGGCATTAATTCTTACAGCTATTGTTATTGGGTTGGGCATTGCAGCCTATATCCTTGCACTAAAGTATCGTTATTTCGAAGAAACCGGGACGCACGACCTGGATCAACTCAGTAAAACCGATCGAAAATGATATTACCGGCATTACTACTAATACCTTTTTTATACATCATTTTAGCCATTTTGATCAAAAGCAAAAAGGTTAAAACCTGGCTTTCCTTTGCTTTTTCGCTGATAAACTTAGGATTTGCTATTTGGGTGATGGCACAAGTATTTGAAGCTGGTATGATAAAAACCCAAATGGGATCATGGCCGGCTCCATTTGGAATAACCCTGGTTGCAGATCGATTCAGCGCTTTTATGCTGCTTGTATCGGCATTGGTATTTGCGGTAGTAACCCTCTATTCCATTCAATCGGTTGATACCGCGCGCATCAAAAATGGTTACTTTCTGTTTGCCCACGGTATTTTGATGGGAGTAAACGGCAGTTTTTTAGCCGGCGACTTATTCAATCTTTACGTTTGGTTCGAAGTAATGCTCATGGGTTCGTTCATCCTGATCAGTTTCGGGGGAGAGCGCGCTCAGCTCGAAGGTGCCATTAAGTATCTTATCTTAAACCTTATATCATCTTTCTTCTTCGTCGCCGGAATTGGTATTTTGTACGGGAAAATGGGCACCCTCAATATGGCCGATCTGTCGCAGAAAATTGCCCAATCGGGCGATGTCCTGAGCCAGTTAAGTCCAGCCATGGTTTTAATTGTAGTTGGTTTTGCCATAAAAGGAGCATTGTTCCCGTTTTTCTTCTGGTTACCTGCCTCGTACCATACGCCCCCTCCGGCAGTTACAGCTCTTTTTGCCGGATTGCTCACCAAGGTTGGTATCTATTCACTGATCCGAATTTACACGCTTTTCCTTTATCATTCAACACATTTCTGGAATCCGGTGGTGTTGTGGATCGGAATTTTATCGATGGTAATTGGTGTGTTTAGCGCATCATCTCAATATGATTTTCGGAAAATTTTGTCTTTCCACATTATTAGTCAGTTAGGTTATGTGGTTATTGGCCTTGCTTTTTATACTGTTGCAGGCTTGGCGGCTGCCATATTTTTTCTTGGGCATAACATGATCTCAAAAACCAATGCTTTTCTTGTTGCCGGTTGGGTTCATCGCGAACGTCAAACATTAAATTTAAAAGTACTGGGCGACATGTTCAAAAAGAATACTTTGTGGGGTGTCCTCTTTTTCATCTCTGCTTTTAGTCTGGCCGGCCTGCCTCCTTTGAGCGGGTTCATCGGAAAATACCTGGTGATTAAAGCCGGTATCGAAAGTGGGCATATTTTCGTAGCATTGGTGGCTCTTTTTGTTGGATTTTTCACCCTCTTCTCGATGGTGAAAATCTGGATCGAGGTTTTCTGGAAGAATACTCCTCCTGAAGTTGATGCTCCCGTAAATACGAAACCGATTCCACATGGATTGATGATTTCGGCTTCAGTAATTCTTGCCCTGGCCATTGTAGGAATGGGTGTTTTTGCCGGTCCGGTGGTAAACTTTTGCGAAATGGCTGCTTCTGATTTACTAAATACAGAGTTGTACATTAATTTTGTTCTAAGATGAAAACGATAGTCAAATACTCGTACCAGGTTTTAAACCTGATTATTTTGTTCTTCTATTTCTGCTTCAAAATAGTCCAATCGGGTTGGATCGTTGGTTGGCTTGTATTGAAAGGCTACCGCGGGGACAATGGAGGCATGGTTGAATACGCTGTCCAAAGCACTAATCCGTGGCACATCATTCTGCTATTTAATTTAATGAGTATGACACCCGGATCGCTCAGTATCGACCTGTCGGAAGATCATCGAACAATTTCGGTGCATTTGCTGAATTTTGCTGATCGGGACAGTTTCTTAAGTACGTCCAATAAAATTGAAAGAATGTTGATTCGGACTTTAAACGCACAGGTTATTATTAACCCAACAACGGAGGAAACGGTATGATGTTCTGGAGTTCAAATTTATCTTTTCTTGAAAACGCCTCACTTACTGCACTGTCGATTATGACTTTGAGCCTGTTGTTCCCTTTGTATCGTTTGTTTAAAGGACCAAGCCTGCCCGACCGCATTGTGGCGCTCGACCAAATTGGGATGATCATCGTAGGTATAATTCTTTGCGATGTGATTTATTCCCGCGATACGATGGTGTTGGATGTGGTTTTGGCCATTTCTTTTCTCCTTGTTTTTGGTTCGATGATTATCGCACGTTATCTATATAAAAAAACCTATTACCGCCAAATTCGGTCATCTCGCTATAATTGAGTAGATTACCAAATTCAGTCTTGTTAAAAATTCCTGAAACCAATCTATTTTCAAATAAAAGAATTATTTAGTGTACGAAACCATGACGTAGTATAGAAATAAAT
>JAUYTA010000308.1 GCA_030695265.1 Bacteroidota bacterium | reverse complement strand
CATTGAAGAAAAGGTAACTTTTGAGATATTCTTTCAGAAGGCGACCTTAAACCCCAATGCTCATCTCATTACCGGTTTAATCTGTGGATATAGGGTGGAAGAAATTGAAAATCCGTTAACGCAACAGGTAAGGTATTTGGACAAGTTGGTGGATGAATTGGCGAAAGGTCGCAAGATGGAGAAGATTTTACGTGTTGCATAGTGAATTAACTCACCCCGAAGTCAGCAGGCGGCCTTCCGCCCTCTCTTTAAAAAAAGAGGGGGCGGGTGAGTCGCGCTTTAAATATTTACCCGCACCAAACGTTATTAAGCAATGAGAACAATTTGATGTCGTAAAATTGAATTTGAACGATTAAAAATGGAACGCGGATTTCCGCTGAAATAGCGGATTTAAAACGCCCGCCTGCCGTCGGGCAGGGATTTCAATTCCGACAAGTCGGAATGATTTTCAGATATTTATGTTCTTACATATTATTCATGCTTGCATGAATATAAATCAGTATTCAATCCGTTTAAATTATTTTCAGCGTTTATCCGCTTAATCCGCGGGAATCCGCGTTCTATTCTTTTTCTGATATGCGACATTAAATTTGTCCAATTACTTATCTGGCATTTTGTAGCAGTCAATCATTGTCATTTATTGTCATTTTCATGGCAACTTAATGACTACCAAGTGACAATTGAATGCCCTTCGGCAGGCTCAGGGAACCACTATTAAAACATTCGGTAAATTAATGGCTACTCATAAACGCTATTTACTTCCAGCTACCACGGTATAAAAATCTTCAGAATTAAGGTATTGTTTTGCCAACCGCATTAATTCTTCGGAAGTGATGTTTCGCAAAACATGAAGGGAATCGTCGTAAAACGAATAATCCAGATCGAAATCGTTGATGGCTTTGAAACTTCCGGCAAGGGCAAACGGGCCATCAAAGTCGCGCAGAAATTCGCCCAACAGATAACTTTTCACGGTTTCAAGTTCATTTTCCGAAACCAGTTCGGTTTGCAGCCTTTTCATTTCGATCGCAATTTCTTTAAGCGTTGGCTCAATATACTCATTCCCAACTTCAGTAGTAATAATCAAATAACTGACATGTTTCAGCGAAAGCACAAAACTGCCGATTCCGTAAGTATATCCCTTTTCTTCCCGGATGTTGGTCATTAGCCGCGACCCGAAATAACCTCCCAAAATAGTAACAAGCACTGACAGCGCATGATAATCAGGATGGTATTTTGGTACCCAGAACTTCCCCATCCGAACGGCCGACTGAATGCCATTGGCCTTTTCTACATGGTGAAATTTCTGCGGATCAGGACTAATTTCGTATTTGGGCGTTTCTATTGTATTTCGCTGCCAGTCGCTTCCGCCGAAATGAGCTTCCAAAAGAGCCAGAACCGATTCGTCAATCTGCCCTGCTGCAATAATCCGGCAATTTCCGGAGTGATAATACGATTGATAAAACTGCAACAACATTTCGCGGTTGATCTGATCAAAATCTTCAATCTTGTTGGTAATGGCATACGGATGCACTTCACCAAACATCACCTGTGTGAATTTTTTCTGGCAGAGCGTTTTTACCTTTTGGTTTTCGAGCAGGAACTTTTGTTTGTTTTTGTCAATCAGCACCTCAAGTTCATACTGCGGAAAAACCGAATGTTTGATCAGATTTTCGGTGATCTCCAGAATGGTTTTCAAATGTTTTCCAAGGCTTATAATATTGAAATAACCGTAGTTCTGATCGGCAGTCAATTGAATGTAAGCTCCGTAAAAATCAAATTTTTCTCCAATATCAGCAGCCGAATAGTTGGCGCTTCCTTCTTCAAGCATCGAATTACAAAGACTGGCAATCAGGTTGGCCGGTTGAAACCATGTTCCGGCTTCAAAAATAAAATCAATTTTCACCACGTCCTGCGAACCGGCATTCACAAAATACACCGGAATACCATTGGAAAGAAGCCGTTTTTCGGCCTTTACCATGTCTATATGTTCGATTGGGTTAACAGTGGGTTGTATATTACGATTCAACATGTTCTGACTTTTTAGCAATGTAATTTAAAACGGAGCAATTTTCGTGACGAAATAAGTGTTGTGCTACTTCCTGAATTTGCGCAGTGGTGACCGACCGGTAAAAATCAACCTGAGAATTGATCAAACCTGCATCCTTTAATATTTCGTTGGTAGCCAGGTTCATCGCCTTGTTCAGGTAATTCATCTCGCTGTATTCAATGTTGGCTTCAACTTTATTCTTCACCTTTTCGAGTTCGTATTCAGTAACCCGTTCCTGTTTCATCCGGTCAAGTTCGCGTTCAATGGCTTTCCGGGCTGTTTCAAGCGAAATTCCGTTGCTTGGTTTTCCTGAAACAACAAACAAACCCGGATCATTGTCTCCTGAAAGGTAGGCGTCAAGCTCGGTAAACAATTTCTCTTTCTGAACCAGGTTCTGGTACATGCGCGACGAATTTCCGTTTGAAAGCACGTCCGAAATCAAATCGGTGGCATAATACATCGGATCGAGGCGATCGGCCATGTGGTAAGCCATATAAATTGTATCATTCGGGACATCGCGCACCACCGACTGTTCACGAATTTCCGTCTGTTCAGGCTCCTGCGGAATTGCACGCTGCTTCACCGCCCTGTTCGGAATATGCCCAAACCAGCGATTGGCAAGCTTCAGCACCATATCAAAATCCACATCGCCGGCAACAACCAGCACCGCATTGTCAGGAGCATAGTGGGCATAGAAAAAATCCTTTACCTGCTGCATGGTTGCTTTTTCAATATGACTGATTTCGCGTCCGATAGTCGGCCACTGATACGGATGAACTTTGTAGGCCAGTTGGCGAAGCAAAGCCCAAACGTCGCCGTAAGGCTGGTTCAGGTTGCGTTGTTTAAACTCTTCTATCACCACATTGCGCTGCACGTCGAGGCTCGATTTCGAAAACGCCAGTTCGAGCATCCTGTCCGATTCGAGCCAGAATCCGGTTTCGATATTGTTTTTGGGAAGTGTCAGGTAATAATTCGTCAGATCGTTCGAGGTAAACGCGTTGTTGTCGCCACCCGCTTTTTGCAGTGGCTCATCGTATGACGGAATGTGCTTTGACCCACCAAACATCAGATGTTCAAACAAATGCGCGAAACCGGTGCGATCCGGATGTTCGTCTCGCGAGCCCACATTGTAGCAAATATCTATCGCCACCATCGGGGTAGTTTTATCCCGATGTACAATCACTGTCAGCCCGTTTGCTAATTTGGTCCGTTCAAAATGTATCATAAATAAGTTTCAAGTTCAAAGTTTCAGGTTCCAGGTTTTGCATTGTGAAATGTTATTGCATCATCAATGTTGTCATTCAGAT
>JAUYTA010000296.1 GCA_030695265.1 Bacteroidota bacterium | reverse complement strand
TATTGTAGGGGGTTTAATCATCGGTGATGAAGAAACATATATTTTCCTGTTCAGGGAATATTATGTGAGCCTTTGCGCCTATTCCAGAAGGTATGTTGGACGTAAGGATATTGAAGAGGAAATCGTTTCTGATACTTTTATGCGAATCTGTGAAACCAGGGAAACAATCAAAATAAATACTTCGGTAAAAGCCTACCTTTTTCATGCAGTTTGCAACAATTCACTCAACTATTTGCGAAAGCTAAAAAAAGAAGAAGTTCTTGATGAATATTTTCTGGAAACATCTTCCGAAAACATCGGATTTGCTATTGCTTCGGATGAAATTGAAGAGCAAAGCCTGACGATGGAAAATATCAGTGAGAAAATTGAAGAGGCCGTCAGCATGTTGCCCGAACAACAGCAAAAGGCATTCAGACTAAAACGGTTTGAAGGTAAAAAGACCAGGGAGGTCGCTGAAATTATGGGCTTGTCGGTAAAAACAATAGAAATGCATCTTTCAAAAGCCACCCTCCGGTTGCGGCAAAACCTAAAAGACTACCTGCCTGCGTTCCTGCTTTATTTATTATTGAAATAAAAGCAGGATTTATTCGACTTTACTTCCAAATTTTCAGGCAGGAAACCTTAATTATCTCCGGTTAAATTGGTGACAGTTAATATTTGACCATCTCCCGATACACTTGTATAGTTTAACCTCTACGAGGTATTTTGCGTTTGGGCTTTGATTGCACTACAATACTAAATCTCCTACGGAGAATTTTCCGCGTAGCGGATAGAGTATTGTAGGGATGAACCATGATAGAGATAGTCCCATTATTCCGCGTAGCGGATAAACTAAAAATTGCATAATTGACATTTTGAAATTATTTACCGATCGGTATTGTTTTTTTTTATTTGTTAAAATGTTGATGTTAAGCTCTATGAGTTTATTGTAGAAAAAATATTTGTTTTTTTAATTTTTCAATACAGGGTTTTTGCATTTCGTGCATCTATACTTTGAAAACACATAAAAATGGAAAACCAATCCGATATAAATATTCTGATTATCCGCCTGCTTTCAGGAGAAGCTGAGGTGTACGAAAAGAAGATAATTGCCGACTGGCTCAGCCAATCGGATGAAAACAAAAAGCTATTTGCCGATCTCAGGGAAATCTGGCTGAGTTCAGGAATCCCAAACAATGCCGACAGCTATCATCTCGAAGAAGCCATCCTGAAGTTCAGGGAAAAAATCAGCAAATCGAAAAATCAGCAGAAAGTACGGATCAATTTCATGCCCTACCTAAAATATGCAGCCATTGCCATTTTGATTTTGGCGCTTCCGTTCAGCTATTATATCGGAACCCGAAACATCCCGGCTGACAATTCTATGACAACGATCTCCTGCGCTTTTGGCGATAAATCAAGCATTGTGTTGCCTGATAGCTCAAAGGTATGGCTGAATTCAGGAAGTAAGCTAACCTTCAGTTCCGACTTTAAAAATGGCAGAAAGGTTTTATTGGAAGGGGAAGCATTCTTTTCGGTTTCGAAGGACAAAAACAATCCATTCAATGTAAAAACTACTGATATTGAAATTGAAGTTTTGGGTACCGAATTTAACGTGAAAGCCTACGCGGAAGAAAATACAGTTTCGACCACATTGGTAGAAGGCAGTGTAAAGATTTCAAGCAAAAATCAGCAGACCCTCCTAAAACCAGATCAAAAACTGGTGTTTGACAGAGGAAATAAGAAAATGATCGTTCAGAATCTTTCTGATACATCTATTGATACAGAGTGGAAAGATGGCCGTTTTGTTTTTCGTAATGAATCGCTTGCAGAGTTAGCGCCAAAGCTGGAACGCTGGTTTGACGTTGACATTGTTTTTGCCGACGAACAGGTGAAAAACAGGAGGTTTACCGGGATTCTGCAACGTGAAAGTATTCTGGAGGCCATTTCGTACTTCGATCATTCCCGGTTTGTAATCTGCAGGGTGCAAGACAATAAAATCATCATTAAATCTCAAAATAACTAAAATGAAATGCGTATGACCTATTTGAAATGAAAAAGGGAAGTGCTACCAACACCTCCCTTGAGTAATCATTAAACCGAAGTTTAACTTTTTAAAACGTTCAAATTTATGAAATTAAATCGAAATGTCTTGTCCATTTTTAAAGATGGGCAGTTAAAAAAATGTTTACGAATTATGAAACTAAGCTCCTTTCTAATTCTGTTTCTAACCCTGCAAATGAGTGCATCGGTTTGGTCACAAACCACCACCATGAGTGTCAAGTTGAAAAATTCGACTTTGCAGGAGTTGTTTCTCCAAATTGAGAAAAGCAGCAACTACCGCTTTTTCTACAACAACGACGAAGTGGATGTTAACCAGCGTATTTCGGTCGATGCCGAAGAAAAAACAGTCGGTAAGATTCTGACGGCTGCCTTCGAAGGCCTGCCGTATTCATTTAAAGAGCTGGACAACAAACTGATCCTCATCGAGCGGAACGGGGCTAAACCAAATCCAATCGGAACAACGATGCAACAGCAGAAATCTGTTTCAGGTAAAGTAACCGACTCAACAGGAGAAGGCCTTCCAGGTGTTTCCGTGGTTGTGAAAGACACCACCAACGGATCTATCACTGATACCAACGGGAATTATTCAATTTCGAATATTCCTGAAAATGCTATTCTGGTCTTTTCTTTCATCGGGATGAAAACCCAAGAAATTTCTGTTGGAAGTAAAACTAAAGTAAATGTAATATTGGCAGAGTTTACAATCGGTATTGATGAGGTGGTAGCTATTGGTTATGGAACAGTGAAAAAAAGTGATTTAACAGGATCTGTTGCTATTGTAAAAGCAGAGGGACTGAGCACTATACCTGTCGCTAGCATCGGAGATGCTCTTCAAGGCCAGGCTGCTGGTGTTCAGGTAATATCTTCGGGTGTTCCGGGAGCCGATCCAACGTTCAATATAAGGGGAATCGGCACTATCAATGAGAGCAGACCTCTTTATGTTATTGATGGCGTGCCGGTTTCTATGGGGCTCAATCACTTAAACATGAATGATGTTGAATCAATACAAATATTGAAAGATGCTTCCGCAACTGCAATTTACGGTTCACGTGGTGCAAATGGGGTAATAATTATTACCACAAAAAGAGGGAAGGCAGGACAGGGACAGTTAAACTTTAATTATTATTTCGGATTTCAGGAGGCTGCTAAAGTGGTGAAGGAGTTGAATGCTTCACAATTTGCTGTTTTGCATAATGAAATAATGGAAAATGCAGGTTTGATGAAGAATCCTGCTTTTGCCAATCCTGAATCGCTTGGTGCTGGCACAAACTGGCTTGATGCTTTATATAGAACTGCATCGATGAAGAATTATTCTTTCTCCTACTCCGGAAATAATGAAAAAACAAACTATTATGTTTCTGGAAATGTTTTTGATCAGGAAGGGATTGTGATAAATACCGGGTTCACACGATATACGATTCAATTAAACACAGATACTGAAATTTCTAAAAGAATACGGTTTGGAAATAATCTGACTTTAGAACATGATCTGAGAAAGAGTGGAAATTATAATATCCAGAATACCATGCTTGCTTTACCGACTCAACCTATTTTCAGAAGCGAAGATTCTTATTCCGGGCCTCTTGGTCAACCTATATGGAATGGGGATATTGTGAATCCTATTGGACTGTCCAAAACTGTTGAAAATTCCTCGAAAGGGTATAATTTACTGGGAGCAGTTTATGGTGAGGTAGAAATCATAGAAGCGCTTAAATTTAGAACTTCATTAGGACTACAGGCAAACTTCGGGGACGATCGTACCTGGTCACCTGCTTATGAATGGGATACCAGCATCGATGAAAATTCCAGTTTGTATCACCAATCAGGAAAATCCATAACATGGCTTTGGGATAATACATTGACCTATGATAAAGTTTTTGGAGTCAACCATCATTTAACCTTAATGGCAGGAACAAGTGCCCAGGAAAACCGGTATGATTTTACGAACGGCTCAGCTCAGGATTTTCAATCAAACGAAACACAACAACTATCGAATGCGACTAACATTCTTACATTAAATGGGAATGCTTATGAATGGTCACTCATGTCTTATATGGGCCGTGCAAATTATATCTTTGCCGATAAATACCTTTTGACAGCAACGATAAGACGAGATGGTTCTTCCCGATTTGGTGAAGGGAACAGATGGGGTTGGTTTCCTTCAGGGTCTTTCGCATGGCGTATTTCCAAAGAGAAGTTTTTTGAAAACATACACTTTATGAATGATATGAAACTGCGTATTGGATACGGAGTTACAGGTAACCAGGAGATTGGAAACTACTCGTTTGCCTCAGTACTTGAAACATATCAATACAATTTTAATGGGAAACCTGTTAGTGCTGTTGTTCCTAATGTGATGCCGAATACAGATGTACAATGGGAAAATCAAAAACAGGGTAATATAGGTCTTGATATGACTTTTCTTAAAAACAGGGTAAATCTTACGGTTGACGGATATATTAAGAATACTGACAGGATGCTGGTTCCGATGTCAGTTCCGGTAACATCCGGCTATTCTGATCAAGATGTTTCATATACCAATGCTGGAAAACTGCGGAACAGAGGTCTGGAAATTTCTGCCCAGACCAGAAACCTTACCGGTGCT
The DNA here is from genome assembly GCA_030695265.1 of Bacteroidota bacterium. Taxonomy (GTDB): domain Bacteria; phylum Bacteroidota; class Bacteroidia; order Bacteroidales; family Prolixibacteraceae; genus Aquipluma. The sequence goes on along the minus strand of JAUYTA010000296.1, from coordinate 1,027 downwards.
TTTAGGTGGAATACCAGTTTCAATGTTTCCTTGAACCAAAATAAAATTTTAAGCCTAAATGATTCAATTCCAATTTCACGAGGACGTCTAGGAGAAAATTATAATCTTGTTTTACTTCAGGCCGGACAACCTGTAAATGAATTTTACGGTTTTGTTACTGACGGAATATTTCAAACACAGAAAGAGGTTGATAATCACGCTACCCAGGTAGCAGGGAATGATCCGTATAACCGAACTTCTCCGGGCGATATCCGGTTTAAAGACTTGAATAATGATGGTGTCATTGATGACAAAGACCGTACTTTTATTGGAAATCCCAGCCCAAAATGCTTTTTCGCCATGACAAACACCTTTGCCTACAAAGGGTTTGATCTGAGTATTTTTCTTCAAGGTATAGTTGGCAATAAAATAGTTAATGCCAACCGAATTTGGAGTGAAGCTATGTCGGTAGCTCAAAATCAGACCACCGAAACTTTGAAACGCTGGTCTGGAGAAGGCACAAGCAACACCGTCCCGCGTGCCATATATAATGATCCAAACAATAATGAGCGGTTTTCCGACAGATATATTGAAAGTGGTTCTTACCTGAGAATTAAGAATGTAACATTCGGGTATACCTTACCTGAAATGCTGATTGAAAAAATCAACAGCTCTAAAATCAGAATTTATGTTTCTGTCCAAAACTTACAAACTTTCTCCAATTACAAAGGATTTGATCCGGAAGTGGCTCAGGATGGTATTGATAACAATCTTTATCCCGTATCACGGACAATCAGTTGCGGGGTTAACCTGAATTTTTAAATAAATAAAATCTGAATATATGAAATTCAATAAATATATATCGATTGTTTTGCTGGCAGTATTATTTATCAGCTGCAGTGACGATTTTTTAGTAAAGGCTCCCCTGGATTCGGTGAATACGGCCAATTTCTGGCAAACAGAATCGGATGCGATTGCTGCAATCAACGGAGCATATCAGCCTTTACAAAGTTACAGACTATATAATTTGCGTATGTGGGCCAGCGAT
>JAUYTA010000288.1 GCA_030695265.1 Bacteroidota bacterium | reverse complement strand
TATTGTATTGGATATTAAACAACAATAGATAAATGAGTTACGGGTAAATTTGCTCACTCTAAAAATGGCGGTGACCATTTTATTAATTGTTAGGTCTTTTATCGGTGAACAATATGGTAATAAGGTAAAAATCAAATGTATAACTTTTCTACTAAGGTTAACAAATTGAAAATAAGGTTTTTATGTTTTCAAAAAAAAACCTTATTTTTTTCCATCAAACCTCTTATGTAGAAAGGCTAACAGGGAAAAAGCAACCTTATTCCCTTATTAGTGATAAAAAATGCCGCCATATTTAATTCTACTGAATAGCTGATTAACCAATTTTAAATGAGTAAATTATGCAACATAGACTAAAATGAATACCCCGAAAAAATCGCTGATATTTCGGGACAGGCTATGTGGCAATTAAAAACAAATTATAAACATATGAAAAACAACCACATAGACACAACTTGTCCCGATTTGTCGGGATAGTTCACATATGAAAAGAATAACTATGTTTTCTATGTGCCTATGTGTTTCAAAATTATAAACAAATGAAGAAGCTTTTATTTCTGATTCTAATAGCAGCATTTCAAAATACACTGGCCCAGGTTTCCGATCCTGATTTCAATGATAAAATCGGATTCAGCGAAAGCCGGTCGTATCTGAAATCAGTGTCTTTTATCGAATCTGCTGACTATGCTTCCTACGATCTGGTTTATCAGCGGTTAAATTTCGAGGTCGATCCGGCTGTAAATTATATTTCAGGATCGGTACTTTCCAAAGTTAAATTCCTGAAGGAACAGATTACAGAAATTCATTTTGACCTTGCTTCTGCACTAATAGTCGATTCCATCCTGTTTGATGGACAAGTGATTGTTTTTCAGCATAAATCTGATAAAATAGCGATTTCACTTCCTGCAAACATGCAAATAAACAGTCTTTACCAGGTGGAGGTTTTTTATCGCGGTTCGCCTCCGGAAACAGGTTTCGGTTCGTTCGTGGTTTCGAAACACAATGACGTACCAATATTATGGACCTTATCGGAACCATACGGAGCGCGCGATTGGTGGCCTTGCAAACAAAGTCTGACCGATAAAATTGATTCGATCGATGTTTACATTACTTGTCCCGGCCAATACAAAGCAGCCAGCAACGGGAAACTGATTTCGGATGACATTTCAGGAGAAAAACGAACCGCACACTGGCAACACCGTTACCCAATTGCGACTTACCTTATTGGCATTGCTGTTACCGATTACGAAACCTATTCCGACTTCGTGGACTTGCCCGATGGAAACAAAATTGAAATCCTGAATTACATTTACCCGGAATACCTTGCTACTGCAAAATCAAAATCGAACGAAACCCATGATATCATGACCTTCTTCAATTCAAGGCTGATAACCTATCCGTTTGCCGATGAAAAATACGGACATGCGCAGTTTGGATGGGGTGGGGGAATGGAGCACCAGACTATGAGTTTTATGACACATCTTGATTTTGAACTGGTTGCTCACGAAATGGCCCATCAGTGGTTTGGCAATTACATTACGCTGGCGAGTTGGCACGACATCTGGTTGAACGAAGGTTTTGCCACCTATATGACCGGACTTGTTTTTGAAAATTTACTTGATGGTGTTGTTTGGCCAAAATGGAAGGAAAACCAGGTTGCGCGTATCACTTCTTCGCCGGGAGGGTCTGTTTATGTTGCCGATACGACCGATGTCGGGCGGATATTTAACGGACGGCTTTCGTATTCGAAAGGCGCTTATTTGTTGCACATGCTGCGCTGGGAAATGGGGGACGAGCAATTTTTCAAAAGCCTGAAGGACTATCTGGAAGATCCGACGGTTGCAAACGGTTTTGCTACCCACGATCAATTTGTGAAACACCTTGAAGCAGCAGCTGACACCTCGTTTACCGAATTCTTCAACGACTGGTATTATGGAGAAGGTTATCCCAAATACAACATCACTGAATTTTCCGGCGATTTGGGGACGACAAAAATCAGGGTGAGTCAGGTTGCATCGCATCCTTCAGTCAGTTTTTTCGAAATGCACCTGCCGGTGAGAGTATGGAAAGACAGACAATTCAAGGATTTGCGGCTGTACAATACCGAACAAAATCAGGAGTTTGTAATTTCCGGAGAAAAAGTAGATTCCATTCATTTCGATCCCGAAAAATGGTTGTGTGCCAAAGCTGACATTGTTTCACCGGCAAGGAATATTAACAGATCAGAACAAATCGAAATTATTCAGGAATACGCGACAAAAACAATCAGGATAATTTTGCCTGAATTTTCGGGAAAAGAAAGCTTCCGGATTTATGATCTGAACGGACGGACTGTTTTGACTGACAAACTAAAAATGAAGGACTCGCGGATTGAACCCAATACACTTAAAAAAGGAATTTATTTGGTAGAAGTTAAATCCAAAAACATAAAAAGAGTTGAAAAATTGATTGTCAATTAATGTTCTTTTGGGATTTCGAAAAAAAAAGTTGTGCCTTTTTCCGGTTCTGAATCAACCCAGATTTTACCACCAATTAATTCAACAAGGCCTTTGGCAATGGTCAATCCCAGCCCAACACCACCGTATTTTCTGGAAAGCGTTTCATCCTCCTGCCTGAACTTTTCAAAAATGAAACATTGTTTTTCCGGTGCAATTCCTTTGCCGGTATCCTGAACAAGAAACCGAATATTATTACCATGAACCGAATAACCGAAACGGATGAACCCGCTTTTTGTAAATTTCCCGGAATTATTAAGCAAAAGGCTGAAAATGTGCCTGATTTTTAACTGATCTGAAACAACAATGCATTGATCATCTGCAAGTTCCTTAATCAATTCAATGTTTAACTCAAACTTGTCTCTAACCACCTTTTCACTCATAAACCAATTCAACAGCTCATCGAGAAGGCTGTTCAAATTAAATGGCGCTGTTTTTAAATGAACTTGTCCGCTGTCGATTTTTGAAATATCTACAATATTGGTTATCACATCGAGTAAACTTTGACTGCTGTCGTTAATTACATTAATGAATTCGTGCCGGTCTTCGCTTGATAAATTATCATCATTAAGCAATTCGGCAAATCCCATTATACCGTTCATCGGGGTGCGCAGTTCGTGCGACATGTTTGCCAAAAAGGAAGTTTTCAGCCGATCACCTTCTTCCGCCTTTTCAAGTGCCGATTTGATCTCCTGTTCAGATTTCTTTTGCTGAATTGAAGAGCTTATTTGTTGTGAAACGAACTCAAGCATATTTACATCTTCCGGGGTAAACGCATTTTCATCCACATAGCTTTGCAAAGCAAAAACTCCGATAGGTTTATCTTTTATCAGCAATGGCAGACCCAGCCAAACCGCTGCCGGTTCTCCAATAGATTCAACCAGTCCGGCTTGTTTAAGCACATCAACATCAGCCCGTTTCCCATGCAGTGTCATTTTCGTATTTATCACGTAAGCCGACAATGATTTTCCGGCCGGGAAGCTCGTTATGTCGTCTTTTTCATCCGAATAATAAGGTATAGTAAACGAATCAGAAATTTCATCGTAAAGTGCGATGTAAAAATTGGTCACATCGATAAGTGATTCGAGCTGGTTCTGAATCATCAAAATTAATTCGCCCAAATCATTTGATTTTGAAGTACCTCTGGAAATGGAATACATTACTTTTTGTATTTTCTCCTCGCGTTTACGTTTGGTAATATCTGTAAAAACCGTTGCAAATTCACCAATCCGCGGGCTGAATGCCCAAACTTCAAAATATTTATTCAATTCAACTGAATAGTTTTCATACTGAACGGCTTCTCCTGTCAGGGCAACATTTCCATATAAGTCAATCCAGTATTTTTCAGTATTAGGCATTATTTCTTTTACCGTTTTTCCGATAATATTGCTGACTTTCAGTCCGGTAAGTTTTTCAAATGATGGATTTACTGAAAGATATTCATAATCTACCGGCAGGCCACTTTCATCTAAAATAATCTTATGAGAAGCAAAACCCTGGGCGATGTTTTCGAACATCAACCGGTAATTCGTTTCATTTTCATGAATTACCCTGCTGTTTGCTTTTTCCTTCAATTCTTTGGCTGAAGCGCTTGCCAACGTTTCAATCAAATTGTTGATTACGGCAAGATGTTTCTCAAGTTGTTCAGGCGACCATACCGGCACTTTTTCAATTTCATTCAAATAATCTGCAATTTCAAATCCTTGGAGCGTTGCCTGTTCCCTGAAAAATTTCAAATCTGGTTTTTCAGTAAAAAACGGGGCAGTTAAAAAGTTGCCCAAATGTTTCCCGTCAATGATAATTGGGGAGATGTATAATAGGTCTTGCAGTTTTACCATGCAGAATAAGGGTTACAAATTGATTTTGGATAAAGATTGAAAAATAATTTGATTCAAAAAATAATTTGAAACAGAAAATTGCATCAAAATTCGTAAAACATACAAAATGGTAAATGTATTAAAATTGAATTTGTATCTTTCGGGAAGCTGGGAATCACCTTCAATTACCTTTTTAATTCAGCAAATATGACCAACCAGAACCGACGCGAATTCATCAAATCTGCAAGTCTTGCATTTGGAAGTGTTTTGCTTTTTCCTTCCTGCCTGAAGCAAAAAAGCAGTTTCCGTTTCTTTACTCCTGACGAAGCCATTTGCATCATTGCATTTTGTGAGCAGATTATCCCTAAAGATGAGTCGCCCGGCGCTACCGATGCCGGAGTAATCTATTACATCGACAGGCAACTTTCCGGGGTATTTCATTACGATCAGGAAACCTACCGGACCGGAATCAAAAATCTGCAGACCTGGTGCAACCTGAAATACGGAAAAACTTTCGAAACAATTGCTCCTGAAGATCAAATCAAAATCCTGAAAATGCTGCAATCCAATGAGCTGAATGAATCTGAATGGCCTGGAAGCAAACCTGCTGATTTCTTCAACCTGGTTCGTACGCATACCATGCAGGGATTTTATGGCTCACCTATTCATGGCGGAAACAAGGATTACATGAGCTTTGAAATGTTGCGGATCGATTTTCCGCTGGTGATCGGACAAAACAGATACAGGATTTAGTGTTCAGTCGCAGTGATCCCAGTCGCAGTGTTCAGTCGCAGTGTTCAGTCACAGTGTTCAGTCGCAGTGGGATACAGCATTTAATATATAAATTTCAGGAATTCAATGATAACTTAAACCAATCCAGAATGAATACAAAAAAACTGCTTTCCCTTACCCTTTTTTTCTTTTTCACCGTATTGCTTTTTTCATCTTGTGCCGAA
>JAUYTA010000283.1 GCA_030695265.1 Bacteroidota bacterium | reverse complement strand
TCCGTGGGTAATGGTGAGTGGAAGAATATGGTCGCCGGTAATTTTTTGGTTTTTCGCGTTGAAAATAGCTACGGAAGTTTGGTAAATATTGATTGAAATACCCACAATGTAAAATGCGTCTTCCTTGTTGCCATACAAGTTGGGTCGCCTTCCGCCACTCGAATTTCCCTGTCCGAGTTCCTCAATCATGCCTTCATTCTTTAATTCATTCAGCAGACTGATAATTTTGGGAGTACTAAGTTTTACATATCTGCCCAAGTCGGTGTTCGTCATCGCTCCATAAAGAAACAGATGCTTGATAATCTTGCGTTTTTGTGAGTTGTTTTTTTGCTCCACGAGATTCATGTCGCTATCAGAAGAATATTTTACAGGAGGAAAATTCATCGTTTTATAGATTATCCCGGTTTTAAAACTGAACAAAGATATTGCATTTATTTTTTAATTCAGGCAATACTTTCGTTAAAAAATTAAAAAGATTTTAAATTGGCGTGACCAATGTTGTTGAAGTTCAAATAGAGATATTGTCCGGATGATTAATTGAGTTTTGGAGGTGATTGAATTGGCGGGGTTAAAATAAAAAAAATGAAAAGCGGTGGGGATTCCCACCGCTTTTCACTAAACAAACAACTAAAATTACCTTACGAACTTTGCTTTTTGTACCAAAAACCAATCAACCCAAATAAGTCCAAAAAATAAAAATAATCTGCAAAGTCAATGTTAGTTACGGTAAGCAAAGTATCATTGTTTCATTTGCTGGCAAAAATTAACAATTATTAGTAGAAATAAATTCTCAGCATTTCGGTTTTGCCTGAAAATGAATGGTTTAAATTTTAAAAAATATTTTCCGTTTGAACAGCCAATAACAGAGGCCCCATTCGGCAGCAAGAATCACCAGACAGGTAAATAAATTCAGTACAAAATCTGATGCTCCGGTCCATTGAAGTATTCCTTTCGAGAATATTGCAATGAATTGATTCAACCACTGGCCTCCGACAGTTTGAGAAAATACATAAATGAAAATGGAATTGGTGCCAACAACCGTAAATATGAAAATCCAGTTTTTATATCCTTTGATATCGATCAGCCAGTAGCTAAGTGCAAGGCCAATAAGTGCCCAACCTCCGGAAGCGAAAACAAATGAGGCTGTTGCGATTCGTTTAATAATCGGCGTTATTCCAGTCCAATCGAGCCCGAATCCAATTATCAGGGCAATGGCACCCGAAATCAAAAGGGTCTTAAACTTGCAGTTTTGGCAAACATCCTTAATCAAAAGCTGTCCGGCCAACACTCCCCAAATGGTATGTGCTGCAGTCGGTATGAAGTTAACCGCGACCCAACCCCCACCATTGTTGATTTTGCCCATTAAAACCATGTCCATCCAACTTCCGAAGTTTTTGTCAATAACCCAGGGCTGATTGTACCCATCAAGCGGGAAATGCCTGTATAGCAAATCGGTTATCAGCAGCAGAAATACCGAAACAGCCAATTGTACTTTTGCCGGATATTTCATCAGGAAATAAGCAATCGGAATAGTAACTGCGAGTTGCGATAGTACATTCCAAAATTCCCAGACAAGTTTTTTGTTGTATCCGCAGTGCAGACCCACGCCAAACGCCAGCAGGATAAACGATCGCTGGATAATATGCCGGGTAATTGTTCCATGGGATTCACCTTTCGAAATGCGGTTTCTGTAAGAAAATGGCATTGCAACCCCTACAATGAACATGAAAAATGGCTGGATCAGGTCCCAGAAACGAAGTCCATGCCACTCATGGTGCTCAAACTGTATGAAAAAATGTTCGAGAAATGTACCTTGAATGGGGTCCTGGACCAAGGTCCACCAAAGCCCTGTTCCTTCTGCAATTAGCAGAAACATGGTTAATCCGCGAAAGAAATCGAGCGAAAGCAAACGTGTGGAAGGTTGGTCAGGGGAAATTGATGGCATCGGTTTGGTTTTAATGTTAGCACCCAAATGTAGGTATTTCAGAATTCGCCGCAACTTTGGTTGAAATTTATTTGAGATGTTAAAAAACAATGGGAGACAGAATTTTGATAACGATCAATCGTTAAAACCATTTCTTTCTTCTGAAATAGACGAGCAACGCTAAGGTAATGAGGATCATTCCTATCCAGAAATACAGGTACCCGTATTCAAAGCGCAGTTCGGGAAAATTGTCGAAATTCATGCCATAAACCCCGGCAAAAAAAGTGAGCGGAATAAAAAAAGCCGAAAAGACAGTCAGCACTTTCATGATTTCATTGGCTCTGTTGTCGAGGCTGGCATGATAAATCATCATTTGGTCGTTCAGCATAACCTGATAAATCTCGATGGTTTCCGAAGCCTGTACAACCAGGTCGTTCAGGTCTCGAAAGTATTTCAGGTTATCTTCGGCAATAAAACCCGATTCATTTTCAATCAGGTGGAGTACAATTTCCTTGACCGGCCGGATGTTTTTCCGCAGAAAATTAATTTCAGTTTTGTGCTTGTAAATTTCCTGCATTAACTCTTTTTGTTTGGGAATAAAAATCCGTGGTTCCATCTTTTCAATAATATCTCCAAGTACTTCGATAGTAATCAGGTAATTATCAACAATTGTGTCCAGCAAAACATAGGTGAGGTAATCGGCGCTTTTTCTTCTGGCCCTGCCGTTGCCTTTTCTTATTCGATCGCGGATATGGTCAAACTGGTCGCCCACCCGCTCCTGAAGTGTAATGAGGTAGGTATCGTCCAGAATCATAGAAATTTGTTCAGAACTGAGCTTCCGGGTCTTTTGATCGTAATCAAGCGCCTTTAAAATGATCACCAACAGTTCGTCTGTTTCTGCAAATTTCGGGCGTTGGCCTGTGTCGAGCATATCTTCGAGCAACAGACCATGAATATTGAACTGTTCGCCCAATTTTCGCATCATTTCCTCATCATGCAGGCCATCGATGTTGATCCAGGTCACCGAATTTTCAGCAATATGTGATTGGCAATCTTCCAGGTTTTCAGGTTCTGTCTCTACCAATTCGTCCTTGGTATAATGCATTAGCAGAAGCTTGGGGCGGTCAATTTTCTTGGTTCCAAGATGGATAAGTGAGCCCGGTATTTTGCCTGAAGCTTTTTTGCGGTCGTTTAGAAATCGAGCCATTGACGATGTTTACAATTTTAAAATTTACGAATGACGATTTAAACGATTATAAATTAGACGTTTATTCATTCTTGAAAATTACCATTGATTAAACTTCTTTCATT
>JAUYTA010000282.1 GCA_030695265.1 Bacteroidota bacterium | reverse complement strand
CCTGGTGATGGGCCAGGCACCATTTGGCCAAAATGCTCCCGCCACGCGAAACAATACCGGTAACCCGTTTTGCCGTTAACGGAATGTATCGCAGCAAAACTCCGGAATGAATAGTAAAATAATCAACGCCCTGTTCGGCCTGCTCAATTAAGGTATCGCGAAAGATCTCCCAAGTCAGATCCTCCGCTTTGCCGTTCACTTTTTCCAGGGCCTGATAAATCGGCACAGTCCCCACAGGCACCGGGCAGTTTCGAATAATCCATTCACGTGTTTCGTGAATATTTTCGCCCGTCGATAAATCCATCAGGGTATCGCCACCCAAACGGCAGCTCCAGACTGATTTTTCAACTTCCTCTTCGATTCCTGATGACAAAGCAGAGTTGCCAATATTGGTGTTAATCTTGACCAGAAAGTTGCGTCCGATAATCATTGGCTCACTTTCAGGATGGTTAATATTTGCAGGAATTATAGCACGGCCTGCCGCTATTTCATCGCGGACAAACTCGGGGGTAATATATCCTTTAGGGGTATTTGCCCCGAAGCTGTTTCCTTCGTGCTGTTGTTTTAATTGCTGGCTCTGTTGTTCCTGAATGTCAATCCGCTGGTTTTCGCGGATGGCAACGTATTCCATTTCGGGCGTAATGATGCCTTGTTTAGCATAATGCATTTGCGTAATATTTGCCCCAGGTTTAGCCTTCAATGGTTTCTTTAGATGTTGGAACCGCAAGGCATCGAGCCGGGTATCGGTTAACCGTTGACGGCAATATTCCGATGTGAAATCGTTGAGTTGTTCCACATCTCCGCGCTGCATGATCCACTCTTCGCGTAAACGGTGCAATCCTTTTTTTAAATCGACGGTAATGTCCGGGTCGGTAAACGGTCCGCTGGTATCGTAAACCGTTACCGGAAAATTCTCCTCTGTTTTGCCATTCGAAAGTCTGGTTGGGGAAAGTGAAATTTCGCGCATGGCCACTTTGATGTCATGAAGTTGGCCTGGTACATATATTTTTTTTGATGCCCTGAAAGGGCCACTTGTGATTACGGTTTGGTTAATTGAATTTTTGGTATCCATGGGTTATTTTATGCTTTTTACTTTTACCTTTTTACTTTTTCCTTTTTACTTTTTCCTCGTCACTATCCGCCTTGCGTAGCTTTAATGATCAATACTTCATCACAATTGGCAAGGAAATGATGGTCCCAGTTTGTTTTCGGGATTACAGAAGAATTCACGGCAACAGCGATGCCTTTTTGTTTTTCGGGGACAACTTCATCGAGCAATTGCTGAACAGTGCATTGCTCCGGAAAAGTTTTAATCTGGTTGTTGAGTTTTATTTCCATTCCTGATTTTTTTTGTTGAACTTCAGGAATGATCTATGGCAAGAGTAGATTCTTTTTCCTTCGGCAGCATTACCTGCATCAGGTTTTGAGGGTATTATCTCAGCCCGTAAAGGCACCCCTAAAGTTTGAGCCAAAGATATATTATTTTTTGGGGAATCAAATGAAAACCTTTTTTGTTATGTCATAAAAACAAGAGGAGACATGTATTCAGAAAATCAGGTAATTTTAATTGTTTAGTTTTATCAGCATCATTTTCTGAAAAGCTGTTATCCCGCCGGGATAAAATTATTTGGTTATTGCCTTGAATGCAATGTTTATTGCCTCTCCTTCCATTAACTGACAGATCAATCAAGAGTTTCAACTTCAAACCCCACCTTTTTCAAATCTTCCCAATAATCCGGATAGGATTTGGTGATCACCATCGGATCGAGAATTTCAACTGGACCATAAGTTTGACAAGCCGGAGCAAAAGCCAAAGCCATGCGGTGATCGTGATAAGTTTCTATTTCAGGAACAGCCTGTTTTTCGAGCGGGAAAGTACCATCCCATTTCAGTTCTCCATGTGCCGGTTCGGTAAGCTGGGCACCAAATTTTGCCAATTCATCCTGAAGAGCTGCAATGCGGTTGGTTTCCTTTATTTTCAGGGTTTCCAATCCGGTAAAATGAAACGGGATTTGTTTCATCACGCACAGAACAGCGAAAGTTTGCGCCACATCAGGATTTTCAATAAAATTAAGTTGCAGGAATTTTGGAAGAGCTTGTCCGTTTTTCGCCAGGCGAGATCCTTTTTCAGTAGCAAGTGTTTCAATGCCCAATTGTTCGAACCATTTGGCAATCATCGCGTCTCCCTGCAGGCTTTCGGTAGTCAATCCGGTCAATTCCAAATCAACTTCATCGGCCAAAACAGCCATTTCGTACCAGTACGATGCACCCGACCAATCGGCCTCCACCGAGAACGGACGAGCTTTGTATTGTTGTTCTGCAATGCGTATTTCGTTTCCTTTCCAGACATGCTGAACACCGAATTGCTCCATCAGTTTCAGTGTCATTTCGATGTACGGACGCGACATGATCTTGTTTTTCAGGCGCAATGTCAGGCCCCCTTCAACAGTCGGGGCAATCATCAGCAAAGCCGAAATGTACTGACTGCTCACACTTCCGTCCAGTTCGAGTACACAGCCTTTCAGGTGCGATCCGTAAATTTTCAGCGGAGGGAAACCGTCGTTTTCGAGGTATTCGATTTTTGCACCGAGTTTATGCAATGCATCCACCAGAATGCCAATTGGTCGTTGTTTCATGCGGTCGGAACCGGTAATTGTCCATTCACCAACAACTTGCGACAGGAAAGCAGTAAGAAAACGCATGGCAGTTCCGGCATGACCAATGTCAAAATGATTGGTGTTCGAGTTAAAAACCTGTTCCATCACGCGGGTATCGTCGCTGTCAGAGAGATTTTCAATCGGGTACGGACTGTAACTCAGCGCATGAATAATCAGCGCGCGGTTGGCTATACTTTTTGATGCCGGAAGAACAATGCTTCCCTTCAGGGTTGAATCGGATTTGGAAACGAGGTATTTCATATTTGGACGAGACAATAGATTTTAGATATTAGATTGGTTCCAAGTTTCAGGTTCCAAATTCCAAGTGGTTCGCTGCACTTGGAACCTGAAACCTGGAACTACTATAAGCTTTTATAGTACTCCAGCGCTTCAACAATCAATTCTTTCGGGCAATCAACGTTAATTTCAACCTTCCCGATTTCTGAAATAAGCGTGAAATTAATTCGCTTGCCTTCGTTCTTTTTATCGTGGGTCATGAGTTGGTACAAAGCTTCAAAATCGCTTTCCTGAATTTCAAATTTGCCGTATTTGGCAAGCAACCAGGCCGAAATAGTATCAAGTTCGCTAATTTCCAATCCGCATTCTATTGCAGAAAGATAAAGTTCGGCAATCAACCCGTAAACCACCGCGTAACCGTGCAGGATTGGGCGACCGGTTTTCATGGCATAACTTTCAAACGCATGGCCTATGGTGTGCCCAAAATTCAAGGCTTTCCGTATATTTTGTTCGGTCAAATCATTTAGCACGTGCCATTCTTTGATAGCAACCGAATGCGCAATTATCTCCTGAAGCGCGTCGTAATCTATGCTTTCCATATCAAAAGTCAGCAGCTCGTCCCAGTGCTCGCGACTTTTAATCAGGCCGTGTTTCAGCATTTCGGCATAACCTGAAAGAAAATTTTCGTGATCGATGGTTCTCAGGAAATTGGTATTGATGATGACCGAATTTGGTTCCATAAAAACACCGATTTCGTTTTTCAGGCCATAGAAATTGAAGCCTGTTTTTCCCCCGATCGATGCATCGACCTGCGCAAGCAAAGTTGTCGGAATGTTCACAAAATCCAATCCGCGCTTGAAAGTTGAGGCTGCAAATCCACCCAGATCGGTCAGCATTCCTCCGCCCAGATTGATAAGCAAGGATTTGCGGTCGGCGCCGTTGTTGCTCAAAAAGTCCCAAACCAGCCCAACCGATTGGATATTTTTATTTTCCTCTCCTGAAGGAATTGCGAGATATTTGATCGAAAATTCATCAAAAACCGCTTGAACCAATGGTAAACAAAACCCTGCCGCGGTTTGATCGGTGAGTAAAAACACTTTTCCTTCAGGATAGTTTTTTACTATTTTCAGAAGTTCGTCTGTAATGTGTTGTGAAAAGACGATATTTGAATGTACTTTTGAATCAGTCATAAAGTTTAAAATTAACTTCGGCAAAGTTAACAAAGCTTAGAATTCGTCAGCAAAAAGGAATTAATATTTACAATTTTATCCGGAAACATGGAAATTTCGAATCAAAAAAGAAGCAAACAAATCAAGCGAGGCTTTAATATTGGCGGTATTATCATCGTGCTTGCAGGACTTGGATTGCTATGGTTAAAAAACGATGTTGGCGTCATGATAGCAGTTGGTGTATTTGTTGTTTATGTCGGTTTATCTCAATTTGCCAATCTTTGTTACATATTTTTCAGCACCGAAAACGGCAAGGTTTTGATCAAATATTACCCCATTATTACCATTATGAAAAAGGAATATGGTTCGGTTGAATTTGCGCAAAAGGCTTTGGTTAACTTCAGGATTGAGAGAGCAATGGGTTTTAAGGATCTTGAAATTGCGATCAGGACCAAACGCGGAATTGCGGAATATCCTCAAATCAGTTTATCCGCACTCAGCAAGTATGAAATAGAACAAATCAGATTGGAATTGTCTGAAATTATAAAATATAACCGATAATAAAAACCACATAGACACATAGAGCGCAATAGAGAAAAAAACTATGTGTCCTATGTGTCTATGT
>JAUYTA010000271.1 GCA_030695265.1 Bacteroidota bacterium | reverse complement strand
GCTGGTGGCGCTTACCTGAACTTCATGGGAAATGAATTTGGCCATCCGGAATGGATTGATTTTCCGCGTGAAGGAAATAACTGGTCGTACGCACATGCCCGTAGGTTATGGAGTTTGGCTGACAATAAAAGCTTGCGTTATCATCTTTTAGCCGATTTCGACCGTGAAATGATTTCGTTGGCCAAAAAATCGAAACTGATTGAAAATCCTGAAGTGAATTGGTTGTACGATCACAAGGGAAATGAAATACTGGTATATTCCAGGGGGAAATACTTGTTTGTTTTCAACTTTCATCCTTCACAATCGTTCACTGATTATGGAATACCGATGCACGCTTCCAAATACAAAATTGTGCTGGATACCGACGATGATCGCTTTGGAGGACAAAACAGGATCGACCGCCGAATGACCTATTTCACTGTTCCTGAAAGTGGTTTAACCAGTCAGCATTATTTGCGTTTGTATTTGCCTGCCCGAACAGCCTTGGTTTTGGAGAAACAGGAATTTAAAAGAGTGAGGTAGGAGCTAAGCAAGAGTTTGAAATGTTGGAAGAGTTTGAAGGGTTAAATAGTAAATGGTAAATAGTTAAATCGTAAATTTTTGCTGATGTCATTTTTTACTGAAATAAAAATTCCGGAGTTTCCATGGAAAATGGATTATTCGAAGAGCATGATGTTCTTCGGCTCTTGCTTTTCGGAAAATATCGGTCAAAAATTGATTGATCTGAAATTTAATGTTGATTTGAATCCGTTTGGCATTTTGTACAATCCGATATCAATTGCCAACAGTTTGAAGATACTACTTGAAAAACGGGTTTTTAACGAAAATGATCTGTTTCAGGATCAGGGAATTTGGAACAGTTTTTATCATCACAGCCGCTTCTCTGATACCGAAAGGGACAAAGTGCTCGAAATGATCAATAACCGGATTGCTCAATCCGGTGATTTTTTACTTAAAGCTGATTTTCTTGTAATCACTTTTGGTACTTCCTGGGTATATGAATTGAAAAAGACCGGACAGATTGTATCGAACTGCCACAAGGCGCCTTCGTCCGAATTCAAGCATTATAGACTGGGGGTATATGAAATTACAGAGGCTTACCGCGAATTAATGGACGAACTTTGGAAATTTAACCCAAATTTAAAGGTGGTTTTTACCGTGAGCCCGATTCGGCACTGGAAAGATGGTGCAGTCGAAAATCAGGTCAGTAAAGCCACTTTATTGCTTGCCATCGACCGTTTGTTAAATGGGTTTGGTGATTCAAATTGCAGGTACTTTCCATCGTATGAAATTATGATGGATGAATTGCGTGATTACCGCTTCTATGCAGAGGATATGTTGCATTTAAGCCCAGTTGCAACCGATTGCATTTTTGACCGGTTTAGCAAGACAATTATTTCAAATGAGAGCATGAATGTGGCAAAAGATGTTGTTAGAATCCTGAAGGCTGTTCTGCACCGTCCTGTACATTCTTTTTCAGATGAATACAAAAAATTTCTGTTGTATAACCTGGAAGAAATTATTAAATTAACAATTAATTTTCCGTATCTTAATTTTGCAAGTGAGAAAATGTTTCTGGAACAGAAGTTAACTGGTTTTCAGGAATCAAGGATTAATTAATAAGCTTATAAAAACTATTTTTGTAACGGCTTTATGCAATATTTCTTAAACACTAACTTTTCCGGAAGTTTTCGGATTAAAGACCCAAAAAGTCAGGAACTATGAGTTATCTAAAATTTGATAGAAATCAATTGGTCAATCTGGAGTATTCGCTTCAGCGGGAGTTGCTTCGTTCGAACCGTGCAGGTTCATACACAAGCACAACCATTTCAGGATGTAATACACGAAAATACCACGGTTTACTTGTTTGTCCGCTTGACGAGCTGGATGGAGAGAAGCATGTGTTGCTTTCGTCGTTCGATGAAACAGTGGTTCAGCACGGATCATCTTTTAACCTCGGTATTCATAAATATGAGGGTGACCATTATGAACCCAAAGGTCACAAATACATTCGTGATTTCGATGTTGAAATAATTCCCCGAACCACATTTCGAGTTGGAGGGGTTGTATTGACCAAGGAACGTATTCTGGTTGAAAAAGAGAAACAACTGCTCATAAAATCTACGCTTGAAGAAGCTCATTCTCCTACTGTTTTAAGGTTCAGGCCTTTTTTGGCATTCCGCAATGTTCATCAACTGAGCAAAGCCAATATGTATGCGAATACCCGATATACCGAAATCGAAAATGGCATCAAGATACAGCTTTACGAAGGCTATCCGTTTTTGCACATGCAATTTTCCAAGGAGATGGAATTTATTGCAGCTCCTGTCTGGCAAAATGAAGTTGAATATCCCAAAGAACAAAACCGGGGATACGAATTCAAAGAAGATCTTTTTGTGCCAGGGTATTTTGAATTGCCCATCGAAAAAGGTGAAACGATCATTTTTTCTGCTTCAACCAGCGAAATTACAACAAGTTCTCTAAAACAGAAATTTACGCGCGAGCTAAAAAAGCGAATCCCCCGTGTTACATTATTGGGAAATTTAACCAATGCAGCCCAACAATTTTTTGTTAAGAAAAACAGTCATACTGAAATACTTGCAGGATTTCCATGGTATGGGCAAATTTCCAGGCAAACCTTTATTTCTGCTCCCGGACTGACCCTTGATTTAAATGA
>JAUYTA010000251.1 GCA_030695265.1 Bacteroidota bacterium | reverse complement strand
GCCGTTCGAGTCCCATGCAATTAAATGGGTAGTTACCTTTGATTTTCCGGATGATGGCATCGTACTTCAGGAGGCGACCGGTGCGCAGTGCAACAGCATATAAATTAACTGCTTCGGTAATGTGGCCAGCTTCGGTGAAACTTCCGGGGCATTGTTTTCCGGTTTTTACCGCTTCCATAAATTGAATAAACCCCGAAGTTCTTTCCTTTTTCGGAAGTTCAGGAACTGTGCGACCAGCCATTCTTTTTTCAGGAATAAGCTGAGGGTTGTTCACATGGAAACCGGCCAGAATTTTCCCTTTGTCGCCAACGAACATCATGCCTTCGGCAGGCAATTCCTTGTTGTCTTCATACAATTCTTCGGGAACTGGTGGACGCATTCCTCCGTCGTACCAGATTAAATCGACTGCCGGGCGCGATCCTTTGGCCGGATATTTAAACCTTACGGAACTGGCTATCGGGAACGAAAAGTCATTTTTTACCTGAAAAGCCGTTGAATCGCGAATTCCGCAAAAGTGGCTGAAATTTGGTTCGATGATGGTCGGGTTTTCCAGTCCGAGCGCTTTGAAAACGGTCCATAAACTGTAATGTCCCATGTCGGCCATCGAGCCTCCGCCAAAGTCGTACCAGCCCCTGAAAACCATGTTGGTGTAATACGGATGGTAGGCGCGTTCGGCTTCCGGTCCCAGCCATAAATCCCAGTTCATTCCTTCAGGAACAGCAGGCGTGTCGGTTGGTAGGGTAGGGTATTGCGGCCAAACCGGGCGGTTCGACCAGTTGTGAACTTCTTTGAGGGTTCCGATGGCTCCTTCGTTGATCCAGCTCATCACCTGATCCATCGAGCCGTTCGAGTCCCATGCAATTAAATGGGTAGTTACCTTCGATTTTCCGGCCATTTCGATTACCTGGCGGCCTTCTTCCAGCCTGTTCGATATTGGTTTGTGCGTGGTGACACCGATTCCTCTTTTCATGGCAGCCATTGCAATGATGCCGTGCAAATGGTCGGGTGTCATTATTTTAACTGCATTCAGGTCCTTTTCTTTTTCGAACAACTCGCGGAAATCGGCATAAGCACGGCAATTATCCAACTTTTGATCGCCACGGAATTTTGAATAAAAGGTATCAACGATTTCTTTTCCGTTATCAAGTCCTCCGGGGATGGTATTGTCGCCACCCGATTTCCATTCAGGATTCTGAAGTACTGAACGGATTTCGTCGCGAAGCCCGTTTTTGCCCCAATCGAGGTATCCGGTGGCATATTTTTGTGGGTCGCAAACTGCTACGATTTGCAATTCAGGAATGGATAAAAGCGGAAGCAGTTCGCGAAGTCCTTGTGTACCGGCGCCAATATAGGCCAAAGTGATTTTATCGCTGGGCGCAACATAGCCGGTTCCGCCAAGTACATGGCGTGGAACGAAGGTTAAAGCCATCGCGGTAGTTGCAATTCCACCGATAAATTTACGGCGGTTGAGTTGATTTTTTCCGGAAGTTACTTCTGAAGATGGGCATGGATCGCCCGAAGGAGTTGAGTTTTGTTTCATCATTTCAGGAATAGTTAGATTGGTTAATTATCAGAAAAAGTTACGGGAAAAGATACTGAATTTTTCTTAGATTTGAGACAGAAAAGTCATCGGATAAATACTTTTGTTAAGAGTTTAAGTGTTTGTGTTTTGATAATCATTTAAATATGAATTCATCGGATGATTTTTCTAAATGAATTATCTAACTATTAACCAATAAATCAATATCAAAAATGATGGAAAAAAATCTTTCACGGCGTATTTTTCTGCAAAGAAGTATCGTTGCCGGAATCGGCCTTTCAATGATAGATCCGCTTTCAGCGCTTGCCGCAACAAAAGAATCAGGAATGAAACTGGGTTTGGTAACTTACCAATGGGCCAAAGACTGGGACTTGCCGACACTGATTGCCAATTGTGAAAAAACAGGATTCCTTGGAGTTGAATTGCGCACCGAACATGCACACAAAGTGGAGTCCAATCTTTCGGCCATTCAAAGGGCTGAAGTGAAAAAACGTTTTGCCGACAGTCAGGTTACCTGTTTGGGTTACGGAGCAAATTTTGAATACCACAGTACAAATCAGGCAGCAGTCAGGAAAAATATTGATCAGACAAAGGAGTACATACAACTTTGCAAAGATATTGGCGCAACCGGAATTAAGGTAAAACCCAATGGTTTACCGGCTGAGGTTGCGAAGGAAAAAACGATTGCGCAGATTGCCGCTTCGCTGAACGAAGTTGGTAAGTTTGCCAGTAATCTGGGGCAGTTGGTGAGGGTAGAAGTGCACGGAAACCTGTCGCAGGAGATACCCAACATGAAAGCTATTTTTGAGCAGGTAACCGAAAAAAGCGTGAAAATGTGCTGGAACTGCAACGACGAGGATTTGTTGCCACCCGGACTGGAACCCAATTTTAATTCAGTAAAAAAATGGTTTGGCGATACTGTTCATGTGCGCGAATTGAATGTGGGCAATTATCCTTATCAGCAACTGATGGATCTGTTTACCGGGATAAAATACGATGGCTGGATTTTGCTCGAAGCCCGCACGGAACCTGCTGACAAAATTGCCGCAATGAACGAACAGATGATGGTTTTTAATGAAATGATTGCCAAAGCGAAAAAAGGTTGAAAAAATTGTTTCTACCACACCTGCCCGACGCAGCTACCGTGTACCCACATCTATTTTTAATTGTACATCATAACCGCACAAAAAAAAATAATAGAACGCGGATTTTACGCGGGTTTAGCGGATGGAAAGCGGATTAATATTCCAATAAATTGGAATGGACTCAAAAAAAGACAAATGGGATAATGGATTGTCGATATTTTATAAGCGTTTCTTTAGAAAATCCTCCCGACTTGTCGTGATTTTATAGAGTATGTCCATTTTATTGTATTGGATATTAAACAACAATAGATAAATGAGTTACGGGTAAATTTGCTCACTCTAAAAATGGCGGTGACCATTTTATTAATTGTTAGGTCTTTTATCGGTTGCTTATTTCAGCCGAGAAGTATACCAG
>JAUYTA010000241.1 GCA_030695265.1 Bacteroidota bacterium | reverse complement strand
TTCAGTGGCAGATTATTGGCTTCAACCCTGATTGTTTTGGGTTGGGCAAACGATACTGCCGATAGCAGGATAATAAAAAGTAATATGGTTGTTTTCCTGATCATTCATCTTCCCGGATTATAAGATACTGACCCGTCGATTTTCGGATATATTTTAAACCCATTGCCGGACAAACATACTCCAATATTTCTTCCACGTTTTGATCTTTGGTAAAATTTCCGGTGTAAAGCGAAATATCATCAATATTGGTTTCAATATTCACCCCATATTGTCTTTCTATTTCTTTAAATACATCTCCAACCGGAGATGCTGTAAACAAAAATACATTTGTCTTCCATGATATTTCGGGATAAGTTTCAACGCCCGACAAAACGTTTATTTTCCCGTTGGACAGTATTTCAGCCTTGCTTCCAGGTTTTAAAATAGCCTCGAATCCAGCTCTCGATTTAACTTTTACACTTCCGGTAATGCAGGTCACTTTGTAAATTGCATCACGTGCAAAAATATTAAAGCTTGTTCCAATCACACGGGTAATTCCTTTGGCCGAATTCACCGTAAATCTACTGCCTTTCTCTACTTGAAAAAATCCTTCCCCTTCCAGTTTTACCATTCGGTTTATTTTCCACCACAAAGGATAGTAAGTCAGGGTGCTTTGGGCATTCAGGTTAACATTTGATTGATCAGGAAGTTCAGCAACCAAATGCTGACCTGCAGTTGTTTCAATTTTAACAGAATAGAAACGCATAAAACTTACGATGGAAAAAAGTACTATAATGCTTGCGGCAACTGCCCACTTTGACAGCGAGAAATTCAGGAACAAGTAACGACCCTGCGGCTTTGCATCCAATTGAGCTTCGATGTTTGCCCAAACGTCGGCTTCGCTTTTGCTCCAGCTGAATTTTCCCCCGGCGAAAAAAGCTTTGCTTTGCCGGTCAACAGCAGTCGTATCAATATGTTCCTTGTTTTGTTTCACTTGTTTCTTTCCATTTTCACCCTGTTCAAACGCCAACCCATCACGAATAAAATAAGGCCGACTATTTTGTCTTTCAGATGAATTTTAAGGTGTTCGAGCGCCTGGCTCATCCGTTTTTCGATGGCTTTTACGCTCAATCCCAACTGGTCGGCAATTTCTGTGTATTTCAATTCATCAATCCGGCTCATTAAAAACACGGTGCGTTGTTTTTCCGGCATCGATTTTAAAGCTGCGTCATAGGCTTTTTTAAGTTCCTGAAAGTTAATTTCGTCTTCGGGAGTTATACTTTTATTATTGGGCTTAAATGTGTTGAAGAAATTAAATGCAACCTGTTCGCGCCGGTACTGTGAGATAAATAAATCACCGGCAATTTTAAAAAGCAGGCCTTTCACCCTTTTGGGATCAATCGTCATTTGCTTCTCCCATATCCGCATAAAGGTATCCTGCGCGATATCAGTCGCAATGTCATCGTTGCCCGATCTGTAAAGAACGTATCTCCGGACATCCTCAAAATAAGTGTCGAACAATGATTTAAATTTTTCCTTTTTCAACGTTAGTCATTTTTCATCTGTCCAAAGATAGACGAAAAATGTAATTAGAAAAGCTGGCATTCCGGCTCTCTTATTCTTATAATGAGAACAGTCATCCGATGAATATTTTTGTGAAATTTATAAATTCATCGGATGATTATGCTATTTTCATCACTAATGCTTACCTTTTCTTCCTTTTGGGTGTCCTTCAAGTTTTGCTTTTGGCATTTTGCCTTTAAGTTCTATTTCAATGGTTTCCCCTCCGGAAGTCATTGATGCCAAATTATCGCAGGTGCCATCGCCATAATTGAGTTCAGCAATTACTACGCTGTTTTGACTGTATTGAACGATTCCCTGCACATGATGCCGGCAATTGCCAAGGTTGATCAGCGGTTCTGTAATTATCCGTGAGTAGTTGTCGCCTGTCGAACTTACCACATTGATTGATCCGGTGGTCTGAATCATGTCGTCGGTGCGGTCGGTTGGTGTATCAAGTCCTTTGAGCCATTCGCGCACATTGATCCCAACGCGTTCAATCACAGTTTCGTCGGCTAATGTGAAAGTTACATTGCTGATGTTGGTTGTTTTTCTGATGGTGGTGTTGTCGCCGTTAAAAGTTTCGGTGCTGATTCCATTAATTCCAATAGAGTCTATGACACAATCAGCGAAAGTAATTTTGCGGGTGCTTCCATCGGAGTTTTTTTCTCCTGAAATTTCAATGGTAACTGTTCCGGCGATTAGTCTTCCGTGGTTGGTTGAGATGCCATCTCCATAGTCAATTGTAATTGTAATTGGATAGCCTGTTTCTGCAGTATCAATCGATACTAAAGGCGCTTCGCCATTTACATAGTGATTGTGACCCTTGCCGGCAAGAAGATTGCGGCCATGACCGGCAAGCAAATTGCCTTTTCCTCCTTTGAAATGAGCAAGTTGTCGGAGCAGGTGTTCGTAGCCGGCATAGAAATCGGTTTCAAAATTTGCTTCCTGCGAAACACTTTCAACTGCCAAATCATTTACTGTAATAGTAGCCGATTTCAGCAGAGCATCACTTTGGTCGGTTGACATTGATTCGTCACTCTTTTGACAGGAAAAGAATGCGAAAGAGGAAATTACGAGAAGAGCTAAAATTTTTGTTTTCATGTTTTTCGGATATTAAATGGTTAAAAACTGATACTTTAACCTATATCCGAAACGGTACGTTTCTACCCTACTTTTTGTGTTAAAATCGTTTTACTGATTCTTCTTAACTACATGCGGTTTTCGCACTTCTCCCGCCGGACCGCGCATGTAAATGACCAAACCGTTAAGGAAATTCCGGAGTAACTGGTCGCCACATTCCTTGTAATTCGGATGGTCTTCAGCTCTGAACAACGCATTCACCTCGCTTTTCGACACTTTAAATTCAGCAAGAGTAAGAATATCAACGATGTCTTCATCGCGCAGTTTAAGCGCAACACGCAGTTTTTTCAGGATATCGTTATTGGTCATGGATATTGATTTTGAAATTGTTTTGTCAAAGAAACAAAAAGTTCAGGATGAATTCAGTGTATTTCTTTTTTCAGAAGCTTGTTTTTTTTGGCTATTTTTCCGCCTGAAAAAACTGATCAAAATGAAGACAATCCTCTCCTATATTCTGACTCCCGTGTACATGTTCATTTTTGGGATGCTACTGCTTATTTTTCATCCTATTCAGATCGTAACCCGATGGATTTGGGGCTATCCTGTCCGTAAAAAAGCAGTCGATATCATGAACTTTGGATTACTGTACAGCCTTTATATTTTGGGTGCACGAATTACTTACAGAGGACTCGAAAAAATTCCAAAAAACCGTCCGCTTATCATTGTGGCCAATCATACAAGCACGCTCGATATTCCTGCCGTGATTGTCGGGTTCAGGAAAAATCATCCGAAATTTATTTCGAAAATTGAATTGGCAAAAGGAATTCCAAGTATTTCGTACAACCTTCGACACGGAGGATCGGTTTTGATAGATCGTAAAAACCCAAGGCAATCGGTCAAGGATATTTTGCTACTCGGAAGACACATAGAGGAAAACAATTATGCAGCCTGTATCTTTCCTGAAGGAACACGAACCAAAACCGGAATTATAAATACTTTTATGCCTGCCGGAATTGCTTCGCTGATAAAAACTTCGCCATCAGCCATCATTGTCCCGTTTGCTATCGACGGACACTACAAATTAATGAAAAACAGAAATTTCCCAATGACATTTGGCGTTCACCTGAAATATACCGCACTCGATCCCATCGAACCCAAAGGAATGGACAGTGCAGAACTGGCAAAGATGATTGAAGACGGTATCAGGAAAGAATTGGGGCAATAGGAAAATGTTTTATTTCCCCTCAATCAAATTGGCGCCAACAAACTGGTCTACCCAGTCCATCGGGCCATAGTCGTTTTGCATCGAAACCCTGAAGGATTTCGCTTCTGCAGCCTGATCGGTTTCGAGCAAGCCTTTCAGAATAAATGCCCGCAACAACATTTCCTGCCAGTTGCATTTTTGGTCCTTCCGACTTTCCATCAATCTTAGCGCTTTTTTGTAGTATGCAAGCCCCTCCTTTTTGTCGCCCCCGAAAGCGGCCGGACGATACATCAGCGAGTTTGCTTTTTCAATGTAACCGCCAGGTTCTGAAGGATCCAGTTCTATCGATTTCTCGATATGGTACATGCTTTTGGGTCCAAAAAAAGGCGCTTTGTAAAATGCAAGGGCAATTTTATACCCATAAAAAGCGCCCAACAAGCTGTGCAAATAGGCATTTCCGGGATTTAATTTTAATAATTTATCAATGTAAACATCCGCCTTATTCACGTAAATTTTTGCCAAATTTTTATTTTTCGCCCCAAGTTGATAGCCGACCAAACCGTACATGGCTTTCACCATCTCGGTTTGCCAGGCAGGATCGGTCGATTTCACCTTCTCCATTTCAGCAATCAGTCCCGGCCATGGAGCCATGTTTCCAACGCGGTAACTTTCGAAAAAGGCACATTGGTAATAAGTCAGATCTTTTTTTTGTGCGGAAGCAGATAGAATTGTAAAAGTCAGAATTACAATTAAAAACACATTGATTTTGTTATTCAGAATCATATCAGGTAAAATATTCTATTTTAAAATTTGCGTTCTCCGTTCCGTCCGAAAGTAGAACATTTCCACAGTCAACATTTCAGAACGGA
>JAUYTA010000238.1 GCA_030695265.1 Bacteroidota bacterium | reverse complement strand
CGTCGGACATTGATTATCCTTACAGATGATTACGAACAGGCGGTTAAAAGAGTAACAGGAATGGACGACATCGAGTTTGTTGACTTTCATGCACGACGGTTGGTAGAGATGGCAGGTCATATCATCATGAGTTATCTCCTTTTGCTTGACACCAATCGTGATGCTTCTTTCCTGAAATCCGCAAAAAATTACATCAATTTCGCAAAAGCACAAATCAAAGCGAACGCCGAATTCATTCGATCATCCGAATTGAGTGACCTTGGAATGTACAAATACGAGATGCAATAAGACGTTTTTAATCGTGCGATAAATCTAAAAGGCTGCCCATGGGTGGCCTTTTTCATGTGCATTGGGTCGTCTCACTAATTTTTCCTGAAAAAGTGGTCGCTGTAACTTGCTGAAAGTGAAAATATAGGATGTCAAGGTTGGATTTCTGTAACATTTTTGTGATTTTTTATTTGGAAACGGTGATTCTACGTCTATCTTTGCGACCGCTTTCAGAGGAAAGTATGTTCACCGGCAACGGGAGCAAGGGGGCTTAAGAAAAGGAATGATCTGGAAAAAACTTTCAAAATAGTTTTAAAAACTTTTGGAAGTGGCAAAAAGAAAAATACCTTTGCAGCCGCTAAAAACGCAAGAGTTCATTTGAATATTTGGGAGTAGAGAAAAAGATTTTGCAAGCTGGTAAAACGGCAAGGTTCGGGAGAGATTGACAAGGAATAAAGGATGAATAGAACCACTGCAGATACTGTGAAATAAAAGTAAAAAGTTTTAAAAAACTTTTGGCAGAACAGAAAAGCTTCTTATCTTTGCACCCCGCTTAAACGGCACTGGAATAACGACAGGAAAGTTTAGGCAGATGGATTAAAAAGTTCTAACAAACACAGATTGAATTTACCTGGTGGAGAGCGCTTCGCAAGAGGTCGAAATAAGCCAGGGAAACGATAGTCGCAAGACAAAAAGAGTTCATTGAAAATATTGGAAAAGGTAAAACAAAAAGAGGTAACGCAAGTAGAGATTTTAGTTTAGTCTAAAGAGCTGGAAAATATTTAACTTTTATAATACAACGAAGAGTTTGATCCTGGCTCAGGATGAACGCTAGCGGGAGGCCTAACACATGCAAGTCGAACGGGATCCACGAGCAATCGTGGTGAGAGTGGCGCACGGGTGAGTAACGCGTATGCAACCTACCTGTAACAGAGGGATAGCCCATAGAAATGTGGATTAACACCTCATAGTTCTTAACCGCCGCATGGTGGATAAGATAAAACTCCGGTGGTTACAGATGGGCATGCGTGACATTAGCTAGTTGGTAAGGTAACGGCTTACCAAGGCTACGATGTCTAGGGGTTCTGAGAGGATGATCCCCCACACTGGTACTGAGACACGGACC
>JAUYTA010000236.1 GCA_030695265.1 Bacteroidota bacterium | reverse complement strand
TATTGTGGGTATTTATTTTCAGCATAAAAGTCGGTGGCATTGCAATCGAGCGCCAGAATTCCTTCGACATCGGTTGTATTTACAATGGCGCCGAAAATTCCAACGATAGAGGTACTGTAAAGACTGAACATGGTTTCTTTGGGCTGACCGGCTGACCATTTGGGTCCGTCGCCGGTTGAGACGGGAGTGATTCCCTTCAATTCTGGTTTGTTGTAATCATCCACTTTACGCAAACCTTCATAACCGATAATTCCCTGCGTCAGGTTTTTCAATTCAGGAAGAAGCTGGTGGGCATCGTCAACCTCATCAGGATAAAATAAACGGGATGCATTGACCAGATTCAGCATGTATTTACCGATTGTTTGTGCATACTGTGGTTCGTACTTTACCATTGGAACCAGCGGCCAGGCCATTGCCACTGAATTCATGAAAAAAGCATATCCGCCTCCGTCGGTAATACTTCCCTGAAGTCCGGAAACATCGTAATCGCCCCATTTTTCGGCAATCACACCCCAACCGTAACGACCTTCTTTGTTCTGGCAACCGTCAAACATCCAGTTCAGCATTTTGGTCACATCGTAACTGGTTCCCTGTTCAGCATTAAGTCTGGCGGCAGTATAAGTACCGAACGGAAGCAGCATTTCGTAAAAGCGGCTTTCTTTTTGGCTGAGCAAAGCTTCGGTTGCACTTTTCGCTCCATCGAGGTAACGCTTATCACCGAATTTGTAATACGCTGAATACAATATCCAGGCATGTCCACCGGCAACATCCTGTTGAAGCGGAATGTGGTTAATCATGCCTTTCATCTGCGCATAATCGAAATAGGAATAATCGTAATTCCCGTTCAGTACCGAGTCCGCTTTGTAGAATTGGTCAGCCACTTTCCGTTGAATGAATTCAGTATTTTCAACTTCAGGAAAAAGCGCAGCGACTCCGTAATACAGCACATTCGGATAAACATCGTACCACCAGTCGCGTCCATAACCGCCACCGGCCATTGCCACTTCAGGATTGGTGTTGTTCATCAGAATATTCCAGTTGGTATCGCTGTTGAAATAGTTCTGAGACATTTTCGCATAGTTGAAACCATGCTGATTGGTTTTGTCAATTCCCATCAGCCCGGCACTGATCAGCGAATTGTAGGTGGTTAGCGCTTCATGAAATTCACCGTTATTGTTTTTCGGTCCCTGACGGACATCACCAATCACGGTGTAAAGCCCGTAGGTCACCTGATCTATATTTCGCCTGGAACTGTCGAGCCAGATTAACGGTTCGTAGGAATCATTCGGAGTGAAATTGTAAACAAGGCTGTCGAACTGCATCGTTTTTTTCTTCCAGTCGATAATTTTCAGGGGCTGAGGCATATCCGGCATCTGTTCGATCCGAAGCAAAGAAGTCTGAACCACCGGTTCGCCTAATTGTGTGCTGCAGGAGAAGAATCCTGCAATCAGGGCGGGAATTAGTATTTTAAGGAATCCGTTTTTCATTTTTCTATTTTTTTAATTATTTACCACATAGGCACATAGGTCACATAGTTTTTTTATTTTTATTTTTTCCTATGCGTTCTATGTGTCTATGTGGTTTTTCATCTATTTTGTTTCTTTAGCTTCAGTATATGATTCTTTCATGATGTTTTTAGCCAGAGGGATAGAAAGCATTTGAAGTACTGCCACGATAATTAGCGAGTAGCGAAGTGCAAAGCTTTCTGAAACGTAAAATGCGAGGAAGATGAATAATCCCAGTCCGCCAACCCTTCCGGCATATAGGCCAAACTCATGGTTGAGAATATAGGCGTACTGATTGCGGTTTTCGCGTTTCGAAACCACATCAATTACCTTCATCATAATCGGATAATAAGCCAGGTCGTGCAGTGGCTGAAAAAATACCTTGCACAGCACAAATACCATCACCCCGAACATGGATAGCTCGATGCCGTTAACCACAGTTCCGATCAGGAAAAGTGAAATGCCCACGCCAAAAATGAGAATGCGGTGTTTTGGTTTGGCGAAGCGGCCCAACAGATAAATCAGAATGGC
>JAUYTA010000235.1 GCA_030695265.1 Bacteroidota bacterium | reverse complement strand
ACTGGTTTGCAGATATTGCCAGTCTTTTAACAGGTCTGAATCTGTGCAATGGTCAATCATCTTTTGTAGTCCATACAATTGTTCAAATGCTTCCTGCTGAAGTTCATTCCCCAACCAGGCTGTTATACCCCATTCTGCATCAACCCGGGAAATCGGTGAAGGCATATTTAAAGTTGAGATTGGTTGATAATTATTCACCACTTCGGAAGGTGTCATAAATTTAAAGTCCGATTTTGTAAAAATAGCTGAAGGAAATAAATCCAGAAATTCAAAAATACCCATATCCTTCTTATGGCGCTCGCCAAAAGTTTCATAATCCATAAAAAGGTTGACGACGTTTTCTTCTTTTCGAATTTTACTTAACCACGAAACATATTTTTTGGCAGTCAAAGGCCATCCGTTCCAATCAGAGTTTGAAAACCGGACAGCAATGTCATCACTTAGCCAATGATTTTTTAACAATACAGT
The DNA here is from genome assembly GCA_030695265.1 of Bacteroidota bacterium. Classification (GTDB taxonomy): domain Bacteria; phylum Bacteroidota; class Bacteroidia; order Bacteroidales; family Prolixibacteraceae; genus Aquipluma. Next base: position 14,573 of record JAUYTA010000235.1, on the reverse strand, counting down.
CAATGAAGGTATAATTGCATTGCGATAGATATAATTTGGGCTTCTCCATTTGAGGATATGGCTTGGGCTTTCTGATAAAGTGGCTTTGTATCCCATTTCTGCAACCATTGCTCCAATTTCGTCAGAATAACTTAATCCGGTATTTGCAAATACGACTGGTCTCTTTCCAAAAAGGGTTTCCATTGCGGTTGAATGAGTTTCAACCTGACTCTTGAATTCGTCCTTATTATTAAGGAAAGCCAATGAGTGTGAGTAAGTCCCGGCCAGAAATTCAACACATCCGGTAGCCGCAAGTTCCCGGAAGCTTTCAATGACTTCATGGGCATATATCTTAAATTGGTCGAGCGCTGTACCCGAAATTGAAAATGCAACCCTGAACCGACCCTGATGTTTATGAATAAGGTCAAGGATCATTTTATTGGTGGGCAAATAACAGTTTTCAGTTACCCGCCGGAGGATCATTTCATTATTTTGATCATCATAACAATAATCACAATTTCCGATATCAAAAAAATTGATTTTTTTAAGCCGGACCGGCTGATGGACTTGTAAACAAAGACAAATTGATCGCATAATACAACATTTTGAAAGTTAATTCAATACAGTTTGCTGCCTGTGGATAGATGTTTCGTAAACCTGTTTTACCAAACGAGCCGAATCTTCCCATTTCAACTTCAACGATTCTTTTTTGCCATGGCTTGCAAGCATTTTAGACATAACGGGATAATTGATAATGCCGTGAATGGCATCGGCCATCGCATCAACATCCCAAAAATTTATTTTGATTGCATTTGACAGAATCTCGGCAACACCCGATTGGTGTGAGATGATTACCGGCACTCCTGCCTGCATTGCTTCCAATGGAGAGATCCCAAAAGGTTCGGATACTGAAGGCATAATATATACATCGCTCATACGCAACATCCTGAAAACATCGTCTCCTTTTAAAAAGCCAGTAAAATGAAACTTATCTGTTATCTTTAATTGTGCAGATCGCCTGATCATATTATTCATCATGTCGCCACTTCCTGCCATCACAAAACGCACGTTATCCATTCTTTTAAGTACCTGACTGGCTGCATCGACAAAAAATTCAGGTCCTTTTTGTGAGGTGATCCGCCCCAAAAAGGTCACAACCTTTTCGTCGAAACCTTTATCAAATGGGGTGCTGCTTTTAATTTGATATGGTTCAACGGCATTGTACACCGTTGTGATTTTTGCCGGATCAATACCATATTTATCTATCACGATTTGCTTGGTGAGATTGCTGACAGTTATAATTTTGTCTGCCGCATCCATCCCCTGCTTTTCAATCGCGTAAACATTTGGATTAACGTTGCCGCCACTTCTGTCGAAGTCGGTGGCATGGACATGTATCACTAATGGCTTTCCCGATACCTGTTTTGCTGCAATACCTGCAGGATAGGTTAGCCAATCATGCGCATGAATGACATCAAACTTTACATCCTGTGCTATTACATTTGCTACTAATGCATACCGTGCAATTTCAGATAAAAGATCGGTACCATATTTCCCTGTAAATTTTACTTTTCCCTGCGTGTCTGTTTCGATAAAGGCTTTTGTTCCTTCTACTGTATAAGAGGTTTGCCTGGAATAGTCCTCCGGATCAACATAGGGGACCAACTTTGAACTTACCTCAAAATAGTCGATCGAATTACCGAATTTCTCCAAACATATCTTGCGGTTTGTGATGGGTACATCGCCAGCTCCTACAAGTTTTATGTTTCTCTTATCTTCACCACCGAATACCTTTGGCACCACAAATGTCACATCAACCCCACTGAGTTTTGAAAGACCTTTTGTCAACCCATAACAAGCGGTTCCCAAACCTCCGGAAATATTTGGAGGAAACTCCCAACCGAACATTAAGACTTTCATATCCATTATTTTAAACCAAAAAGAACATAAAATATATACCCATGCCATCTATAGAAGGAATGTTTTCAAAGGAAGGAGAAACTGGTTTTATAGAGGTTTAATTGATGCCGATAGAATGGCATATATTGGTGATGTATTGACAATAATTCCTACTTAAATACCAGAATTAATCAGTAGTATGATGGTATTGCTTCATTGGTAATTGCCAATCCACAACAAAAGATTGTGTTTCAATATTAGGCTTCTGAAAATCAGAATTATTGCATATTGATTCATTAGTAGTAACATGAGAAACAAGCGCTTGGAAATCTTTACGTGGGCAAAGGGCTTTTGGGAAAACTGTGAAGGGATCATTCTCTGTATTGTTCATAGTGTAAATGTTTTTAAAGGTTTAACAAAAAAATCATTTCATATTTCATCATAGAGAACTACAAATTTAATCACAAGAATCAACTTTCGATCTATTTTTTTGTTCATTATTTGTTCATTATTTGTTCATTTTATTGCAGCGAGGATACTGAGTATCTATTTTATCTTAAATATAATTTATTATTAAGCTGATATTGTTGTAAGTAACCGTTATCATTTGTAAATTAGCGCAAATTTACGATAGCAAAATTCTTTAGTAATGAACAAAGAAATTGATATCTTCATTCGACTTCTAAAAAATAATATCCAAATCAAATTTGGAAGGATTATCACTAATGCCAGAGATTGTCAGGAACTATCAGAACGAATCAATGATCAAACAAAACGCCAAATAAGTTCCTCTACGCTCAAACGTTTTTGGGGGATAATAAAAGCTCCCTTCAATTTATCGAAATATACACTTGACACACTTTCAATTTATCTTCAATTTACTAATTGGGATGAATTCATCATAAATTCAGAAAAAGAAAATCATCGGTACTCTCAATTGGAAATATGGGATAGACTTAAAAGAGGAACTGTCATAACCAACAAGAGTTTGAAATCCCTTAAATATAAAATTGGATCCAAGTTCGAAAGTATCCTGCCCCGCAGGTTTGCTGAAGAAAAGCTCGAAATGTTTTTATGTTCGCAAAAAACTGCAACAGCTTTTATTGCACCTGATGGATATGGAAAATCAACGATTGTGACCCAACTTACCGAAAAATACTTTACCGGTCCAAATGCCAGATATCCTAATGATATAGTTTGTTTGGTTGACGGAAGTATCCTTTACAATCTTATTATCCATCACGAAAAAATTACTCAACTATATGACCTGATTGAATTTGACCAAAAAAAAAGCTTTAGCACTGTTTTTTGCAAAAATCCGGAATTGGTAAAAGGCAGGTATATTTTGATTATTGATGGGATAGATGACATTTATTCTGAGAATAAAAAAATAGTCCATTTCATAGAAAACTTATTAAATATAATATCATACTATGAAAATGTAGGCTGGTTTAAGTTGCTGATTACTTGCAACCCCAAAATATGGAGATTGTTGTCAGACCGAATGTTAAAGAATGAAATGGTTAAATCACTTTGGTTCGATGTAACATTTCAGGGAAAAGATGATGATATCATAAATATCCCTTTATTGAAAAAAAGAGAAATTAAATCAATACTGAAAAAGAATCATTACCCTCAAACTTTCGATGATTTGTGTTTTAACTATCCCGGAATAGAAGATATTATCAACAATCCATATTCGTTGCACTTATTCCTATCATCCGATAAACCTGATGGAACAATCAGTGATATTGATTTATTAAGTCAATATATAAAAAACACTGTATTGTCGCCTCCCTATTCAAATGAAAAATTTTCAATCATTAAATCATATTTCACTTTGTGCGAATATGGAAAAAAAAGTGTCGAAGTCAGAAAGGAAGATCTAATATCATCAATATCTACTGCTTATGACGAACTGATACGGATTCGAATTTTGTATGAATATTCGATTTATGACGAATACTTAGCGGTAGATACTTATGTGAAGTTTTCTCACAATATTTTGTTTGCATATTATCTGGCAAATATGCTCATAAAAGAAAATCACCTAAGCATCAACTTCATGAAAAGCATAATTGTTGATTACAACAACTCCCGTCAACTTCAATGCAACATACTGAGGAATGTCATAAAAATTCTATTTAAGGAAGAACAGGTCGAACTCTTGAAGAATATTTTCTCCATCTTCGAAAACCAAAATCTCCCTCAGCATATCAAAACTTTCAATAAGCCTTGTTATGTAATGACCAATGTCATTGGAATGGAAATGAGAAAAAACCAGAAGTTAAGAGAAATTTTAATTCCATCTTATGCCGAATCAGAATCCGGTCGGTCACTTTATTTTGAAAAGTACTTTGACGTTGACCGATTGGTTCTTCATTCAGGAAATGACCTTGATTTCTACCTTCAATACAATCAATCAAACGAAGCGAAGACATATATTCACACTATGAAATTCATACAATATTTCTTAGGCGAAAATATGGAACAATGTAAAAAAGAATATGAAATAGGGTAACCCTTGAATTTCCAAAAGGAAAAGATTCTCTATATACTTCATTCTATTTTATTCCTAAAATTATATACGAGTCTGTTTATGACAAGAAAATGGATCGAGAGAGTTTTGAAGATGTGTACCTTATGTCTGGCAGGTTGTTGGAGAACAACGTACAATGCAAAAATGATCTCCCTTTATTTGAGTTTTCAATTATTTTTGCATTAAACTATGGCATGATGAATAAAGAAATCATTGATCTGGCAAACTACATCTTCGAAAATTATGACCTGTCCAATACCACATCTTCCTGTCATTTTCAACTTTTTCTTTCGGTTTATGCCTTGGCTCTATTGAATTCTGGAGAAGTGGATAAAGGTGTCGACCTTTTCCATCAGGTTAAGTTCAAAAATATCAGCATTCCCGAGAATATGCAATACTACATTAAGATAAGGTACATGCTTATAGAAACTGAATTTTTAGTTCATGAGGGGAAACGGATGAAAGCCCACAAAAAACTTGAGAAAATTAAAAATATTTCTCAAATGTTGAAGTTTAACTATTTTTATAACAAGGCGTTAAATATCGAAAAATCTTTGGAGCAATTCCATCTCGTTGTACAAAACAACTGATCTTCCAAACATTCTTTACACTACAATCTTACCAATTCGTTTAAATTCATTTAATATTGTGATAATTCATCAGAAAAACCCAATAAAATAAATTAGATCATTATTTTTGTCCGAAATTTTATTACATATGAAGAATCCGGGAAACTGCAAAAGCATTGAAGAAATCAGGGAAGCCATTGATGGGATTGACCATCAAATCATGAAACTTTTTAGCCAACGTTACGAGTTTGTAAAGAAAATCGTGAAATTCAAGACCGACGAAGTTTCTGTAATTGCTGAAAACCGTCAGGATGAAGTGATTGCTCAACGGCGCGCATGGGCCATTGAACTGGGAATGAACCCAGACTTGTTCGAAAAAATCTACCGGGCGCTGATACATTACAATGTTCAAAAAGAATTGGAACTCCTTCGCAATCAATACCACCATCAGGCATAAGTAACCCTTCAAACCAAAAAAATATGTACAAACAAGAAATAAAAGTAATGGACTGCACCGTGCGCGATGGTGGGTTAATGAATAAATGGCAATTTTCTGATGATTTCGTTCGTGGAGTTTACAATGCTTGTGTGGAAGCAGGAATCGACTATATGGAAATTGGTTATTTGAGTAGCGAACAGGCATTCAGCCGTGCAGAAATGGGGCCATGGAAATTCTGCCACCAAAAAGACTTGGAACGAATTGTCGGTAAAAACGAAACCAACCTGAAACTTTCGGCAATGGCGGATATTGGTCGTATTGATCTGGACGATATCCCAATGGCTTCAGATAGTTTATTGGATATGATTCGGGTTGCATGTTATTGTCACCAGGTAGATAAGGCGATTGCTTTGGCTCATCATTGTATGGATAAAGGTTACGAAGTTTGCATCAATTTAATGGCAGTTTCGACTGTTGGCGAGCTTGAACTTGATGAAGCACTGAAAGATATAGCCAATTCGCGTGTGAAGGTATTTTATGCTGTTGATAGTTTTGGCAGTATGTATGTTGAGTCGGTGCAACATCTGGTTCGCAAATACATCAATGCATTGCCCGGAAAAGAAATTGGTATTCACGCGCACAACAACATGCAGATGGCCATGTCGAACACCTACACCGCTATTATGGAAGGCTGTACAATGCTTGATGCAACTTTAATGGGTTTAGGACGGGGAGCAGGAAATTGCCCGATTGAAATATTGATAGCTTTCCTTAAAAATCCGAAATACAGATTATTACCATTGCTACAAGTGATTCAAGACCATGTACATCCATTGCAAAAAGATATTGATTGGGGTTACCATATTCCTTATCTCATTTCAGGTGCAATGAATGCGCATCCACGACGTAGTATGGAATGGATGGATTCGGACCGTAAAAACGACTTCGTTACTTTTATGAAAGAAATGCACGATAATGAGCTGCTGGAGTAAGAAGTGAGTATTCAGTCTCAGTGTTCAGTGTTCAGTCTCAGTGATCACTGCGACTGACCACCGCGACTGCCAACTTTTCTAAAGCGAATTCCTTTTGATAAACTCAAACGGGCTTTTGATCTGTTCAAACTTTTGGGTGAGGATCATTTGGGCGGCAAGTTGTCCGATTTCTTCGTGGTTGGTGGAGATGGTGGTAATTCCATCGCACAAGATTTCCTTTACCTGGTTTTCGTTGTAAGCCACTACCCCGCAATCTTTTCCGAGTGTCCAGTTTTTTTGTTTGACCTTCCGGATAAAAGCATACAAATCATCATCAGAAACAATGATGTAGGCTTCACCCTGGCAGATATCAGTGTCTTCCATCCGGTCGATAATCGTGAATTTAAATCCGTGAACCTGGCAAAAAATCTGAAATCCACGGACAATGTAGGGTGGATAAAATTCAGTCTGAGGAAAAACGAGATTCAAACGACTGTATTTTCGCAAAAGATCGAGGCCGCAACTTAAAGCCGATTGAATATCCTTGTCGTACTCCTGATAAACCACCGGATAATCTTTTAGTTTATCCAGAAAACGATCGACAATAAGAACCTTTTCCTGCGGAATTTTTTTGATGACTTCACTGAAATTGGCATTTTCGTTCCTAAAATGCGGGAGGATTACAAAGTAATCGTAATTATTAAGGTTGTTATTCACAATGGCCTCAAATTCATCCAGATTGTAATTGTAGATAAACACATCAACACTGGCTTTGGCACCCAATGTTTTTACAAAGGCATAGTAAATACTTCGTTTGTAGTTGCTGAGTTTGTTGAATATCAGGCAAATTTTCAGATTCCTGCTCACATTCACATGATTGACGTAATACCCTTTTCCACGGACGGCCATGAGAATCCCCTTTTTCTTCATGTAAACGTAAGCCTTTTCAACGGTGTCGCGCGAAAGGAGCAGTTCTTCGCTCATTTCGTTGATAGATGGAATACGCTGCCCCTGTTTGAAAATGCCCGCTTCAATATCCGAGATAAACAGATCGACAACCTGTTTGTATTTGGGAATTTCTGATTCAGAATCTATTTTGAGATTATTCAACATGCCTGTTTGATTGGATGCCCGAAATTACGAAAAAAAGGCAAACGATCGGGTTGCCTTTTTTTGATGAATTATATGTGAATTAACATATCCGGATTCCAAACTGCCTGGTAAGCATTTAATAGTCATTTGGTTGTCATTTAATTGTCATTTAATTGTAAAAAGTTGGCAGGCTTTTGTCAATAAATGACGTGAAACGAATGACAACAAATGACTACTGCAAACTGCAACAACCAACTAATTACTAAATCTGTCCGTTCAGCTTTGCTCTCAGCAATATTGGTATTTCCGAAGGTTCTTTGGCGACCGGAACCCCGGCTTTGTTGAATGCTGCAATTTTCTCGGCTGCTGTACCCGCACCGCTTGAAATAATTGCACCGGCATGTCCCATACGTTTTCCGGGAGGAGCTGTTTGCCCTGCAATAAACGCGACCACAGGTTTGGTCATTTTTTCAGCAATAAACCGGGCAGCCTGCTCTTCAGCGTCTCCGCCAATTTCACCAATCAAAACAACTGCAACGGTATCCGGATCATTCTCAAACATTTCGAGCAGATCGATGAAATACAATCCGGCAACCGGGTCGCCGCCAATACCTACACATGTCGTCTGTCCAAAATCGTTCAATGAAAGCAAGTTCACCACTTCATAGGTTAAAGTTCCGCTTCTGGAAATAAAACCGATGTTCCCTTCCTTGAAAATCATGGCAGGTAAAATTCCTACCAGCGATTCTCCGGGCGTAATTAATCCAGGGCAATTTGGGCCGATTAAAAGAGTTCCATTTATTTTCAGGATGGGCGTTACCCGAATCATATCCTGAATTGGCACTCCTTCGCTGATGGCAATTACGAGTTTTATACCAGCTTCTGATGCTTCCAGAATAGCATCGGCCGCAAATGCGGCAGGTACAAAAATAATGGAAGTATTGGCTCCGGTGGCTTTCACCGCATGGGCAACTGAATTAAAAACAGGAATGCCATCGAGCGTTTCGCCTTCTTTTCCCGGAGAAACCCCAGCAACTACATTGGTTCCATACGCTTTCATTTTGCCAGTGTGAAATTTACCATCGCGCCCGGTTATTCCCTGAACAACCAGTTTTGTATTTTTATTGACTAATATACTCATTGGATATTTTTTTGAATATTGGTTATTGAGTTTTAGTGAGCGGGTGACTTCGAGTCACCCGCTCACTAAATAAATATTATCTTTTACTTAGTTCTATTGCCATTTTTGCAGCTTCGCTCATCGAACTTACTGTCGGCAGTCCGGTTTGTTTTAACAAAGCCAAACCTTCTTCTGCATTTGTTCCTGAAAGCCTAACCACAATCGGCACATCGGTCATGATGATTTCCAGCGCTTTGATCAAACCTTTTGCCACGTCATCGCAACGGGTAATTCCGCCAAAAATATTGATCATCACCGCTTTCACATTTTTGTCGCTGAGCAGGATGTTCATTGCATCAATTACTTTCTGCGGGTTCGAACTTCCTCCGATATCCAGAAAGTTGGCCGGTGAACCGCCATACAGTTTGATCATGTCCATTGTTGCCATTGCCAGGCCAGCGCCGTTTACCATGCAACCGATGTTTCCATCCAGCTTGATGTATGCCAAACCTTTTTCGTGAGCAGCAATTTCCTGAAGTTCCTCTTCATCGGGTTCGCGCATGGCCAATATTTTTGGCTGACGGAAAAGAGCATTGTCGTCGAAATTCATTTTCCCATCGATTGCCAGAATTTCATTTCCGGTAGTAAGTACAAGCGGATTTATTTCGGCAAGGGTTGCATCGGTTTCAATAAATAATTTGTAAAGTTTGGTAAAAATGGAAGCTGCTTTTTGAGCCAGTTTAATATTTCCAAAAAGTTCCAGCGCCACATTTCGGGCCTGATAGTCCAATAAGCCGGTCAACGGATTGATGGAAAATTTGATGATCTTTTCAGGATTGTTTTTAGCCACTTCTTCAATTTCAACACCACCTTCGGCACTCACCATCAGGGTTACGCTTTTCGAATTGCGGTCGTTGATCAATCCTACATAAAATTCTTTGTCAATGTCAACAGCATCGGTCACTAAAACCTTTTCAACAGTTAACCCTTTGATGTCCATCCCGAGGATTTGTTTTGCAGCATTTTTAGCGTCCTCTGCCGTACGGGCCAGTTTCACACCACCAGCTTTACCGCGGCCTCCGGCTAAAACCTGCGCTTTTACAACTACCATCCGGTTCATTTCCTGAGCCGCCTTTTCAACTTCGTAAACAGTGTAACACAAAACCCCTTTAGGTACAGGAATGCCATAATCCCTGAAAATTTGTCTGGCTTGATATTCGTGAATTTTCATAACATTAATTAAAAGTTAGCATTTGGTTTTTTAAACATCGAAATATGCACATTTATAAACACATTAGGATCAATAAAATTGCATTTTAAAAACATATTAACAGTATTTACAATAAATTGTTCCTTAAAATCTTACTTAATTTGACAAGAATAGCCGTCAATATTGCCTTGCTATTGTTTTTTAGAATAATTTTGCCGCATACGAAAATTAAATCCATGCTCGAAGATATCAGACAAGTGCTTTTTCAGGAATCAGAAGCTATTCAGAATATTCCGGTGACTGAAGCTTATGAAAAAGCGATTACAATTATTGAAGATCGGGTTCATAAACTCAAAGGTAAACTGGTTGCCTCCGGAATGGGAAAAGCCGGGCAAATAGCATTGAACATTGCTACAACTTTCAGCTCAACAGGTACGCCAGCGGTATTTCTGCACCCGAGCGATGCGCAGCACGGCGATTTGGGAGTGATTCAACCCAATGATGTGTTGTTATTGATTTCCAATTCAGGAAAAACACGCGAAATATTGGAACTGGTTGAACTGGCTGAAATCCTGCACAAAGATTTGCCCCTGATTGTGATTACCAGCAACAAGGAATCGCAACTTGCCCAAATGGCCGATGTTTGTCTCGAAACCGGCAATCCGAAGGAAGTTTGTATTTTGGGTTTAACTCCAAGTACATCGACAACGGTAATGACGGTAATTGGCGATGTGCTGGTTGTGATGATGATGAAACGGATTAATTTTAGCAATGAAGATTACGCCAAACGGCACCATGGAGGATATTTGGGCGACAAATCGAGATTGCAGGCGAAAGAAGCCCCACCCCAACCCTCCCCGAAGGGGAGGGAGTAAGAACCGCTTCGATTATTTGTAATTTAAGTTATTAAGCAACAATATTATTCAATGCATTTCTTAAGTCCCCTCTTTCGAGGGGATTTAGGGGAGGCTGAAACTATTTTACTATGAGAATTTTAAAAGAAAGCACCATTGGTTTGGTGATTGATATTCAGGAACGATTGGTTCCGGTGATGGAAGAACAAGAAGTGTTTGTTGAAAACAGTAAAAAACTGATTCAGGGTTTGCAAATTCTGGGAATTCCGTTGCTTGTAACCCAGCAATATACCAAAGGACTTGGCGAAACCATCGAATAAATAAAATCAGTAATTACTGATTTTCAGTACATCGAAAAGAAAGATTTTAGTTGTTTTGATGAACCGGTGGTGGCCGAAAAGCTAGCACTTTCAGGAGTAAAAAACGTGATTCTCTGCGGAATTGAATCGCATGTTTGTGTGTTGCAAACTGCTATCGACCTGAAAGAATCTGGTTATGCTCCGGTTGTTGTGATGGATTGTGTTTCGTCTCGTTCGTTTGACAATGTTGATTTGGCCATGGAACGTTTCCGCCACGAGCGAATCATGATGACTTCGATGGAATCCATTCTTTTTGAATTGACCCGTAGCGCCGGAACTGCTGAATTTAAAGAGATTTCGAAACTGGTGAAATAAAATATATGTGTTAGGTAGAGTGGCACGATCGTGCGTCTCTACGGTCTCATCGATTAGAAGGTTATCATGTATATCTTTGATAATCGGATTTTCTAGTCATGATAATCTCGCTATTATTAATCCGTATGATTAAAAATCGAGAGCGGGGAAATTTGTCAGTTGACAAATTTCCCCGCTCTCACAATTGAATTTACACCCTCTCCATCTGTACATCATTTATTTTATCTGTCCTCGAATCTCACCACCAGGGTATAGTGAAGTATGTACATTTACGTACGCATTCCCATTGTTGAAGTGGGCAATCAGATCTGTAAGTGTTTGACCTGCAAGAGCACCCACCAGATTTGCATTAGTAATCACCCCTTGAGCAAGAATTCCGTTAGTTTTACCCGGGATTAATGCTGGTGGGAATCCGGATGGGTACAACCAGACCACAACGCCACCGTTTGTTCCCGCAGGTGCAAGATGAATGTGAGCCATGTGTAAATTTTCAAGATTAGCCACAATCAATTTGTAACTGAGTTCAGTTCCATCTTTGCTTAGTTTGAAAATAGCCTGACCGGTGGCCAGTGTTTCTCTGGGTGGCACCTCTTGGTCACCAGTAAGGTGTGCGGCAAAATTCTGCACTACGGTACCTTTTTTCAATACCAATTCATCTTGAAGTTCAACATCCGAATCAACCTTGTTGCAGGATGCAAACACCAGGGAAATTACTAAAACCAAAAGCAATAAATGTTTTTTCATGATATAAGAGTTTAAGATGTGTATTTCTTTTAACACACTAAAAATAAATTGGTTCATTTTTTTTAAATAATTTAAATGCCTTAAAAAGAGCGATGTAAAGTGGCGAATTAGGATTTTACAGACATCCTGAAAGTTATTGTCGTTGTTGAATTTTGTAGTTTGGTTTCGTTGATTCCAATTCTGATATAGCAATAATATTACGAAAGATCGATTTACTGAACCGAAGTTAAAAGCGAATAAGCTATCCCAAAAAGGATTTGTAGTTGTGCTTAAAAAATTAAAAAGGTTAAACGTCTGTAATTAACATGTTTTATCTTTGACAACCAGATTAAAGTATATAGTCCGTACAAATTCAACAATTTCTAAAATATTGTGAATGGCGAACATGGATTCCAACAATCAGAAAAGTATGGATCTCAAGAAACTTCTCGAAGAGTTTGAGGCGCTTCTAAAAGAAAACAATCGTCTGAAGGAAGAAATAAAAAGCTTGAATATCCAACTGAGACTTGAAGAATCCAAGGATGCCATAATTGGTGTTTCTACACACAATCAGGAGTTCAAAGAATTAGCACCGGAATCCAAACAAATTTGGATCGTAAATTCATCTATCACTATATCCAAGAATTCTGGTTCCGCAGAAAAGATAAAACTTTACATGTCGCTTTTCAAAGGTCGGGATGATGTATTTGCTAAAAGGTGGGAAAACAACAAAAAAGGAACTGCCGGATATTCTCCTGCCTGCGGTAATGAATGGAAACCAACGATTTGTCAAAAGCCTAAAATTTCGTGTGCGGAATGTAAAAACAAGGATTATCTACCTTTGAATGAAAGTGTTGTTGATGATCATTTGCGAGGGAAGAATAATTTAGTGGCAGGGATCTATCCCTTGCTGACAAATGAAACCTGTTATTTCTTAGCCATTGATTTTGATGATGAAGGTTGGGAAAAGGATATCACAATTCTCAGGAAAATTTGTAGCGAATTAGATATTCCATTAGCTGTTGAGCGTTCGCGATCGGGAAATGGCGCCCATGCCTGGTTTTTCTTCGAGAACCCAATTACTTCTATGCGAGCCCGCAAGTTTGGTAGTGCCATGCTAACTTATGCCATGAATCAACGTCACGAAATTCAGTTCAAATCATACGATCGACTATTCCCAAATCAGGACACCATGCCGAAAGGCGGTTTTGGAAATTTAATTGCTTTGCCCCTGCAGAAAGCAGCACGAAAAAACGGCAACAGCGTTTTTATTGATGATCGATTTCAACCTTATGAAGATCAATGGGCACTTCTGGCTTCAATTAAAAAGCTTACTGAATCTGATATTGAATTCTTAATGTCAAAATTATGCCAGGGAAATGAACTGGGAGTGCTGAAAATAGACGATGAAGAAGAACCAAGACCCTGGAAGACAGTTGCAGCGAAACTAAAAATGCAGGACTTTCCGCAGAAATTGATAATTGTAAAGGCTAATATGCTTTTTATATCCAAGGCAGGTTTATCTCAAAAGGCATTGAATCATTTGAAACGATTGGCTGCTTTTAGAAATCCGGAATTCTATAAAGCTCAGGCCATGCGCTTGCCAACTTTTAACAAACCCCGAATTATTTCCTGCTCAGAAGAAACCGCTGACTATTTATGTTTGCCTCGCGGGTGTGAAGCTGACATAAATATCCTATCAGAAGAATTAAAACTGGAAGTTTTCCGGATAGATAAAACAAATAACGGAAAAACAATAGACGTAGCGTTTTGTGGCATTTTGAGGGATGAACAACCATTGGCTTTATCAAAACTATTGGAACATGAAAATGGTATTCTATGCGGAACAACTGCTTTTGGTAAAACGATAGCTGCTATTAAGCTAATCGCTGAAAGAAAGGTGAACACTTTGATCCTTGTTAATATAATCAGTTTGTTGACACAGTGGAAAGAGAAGATTTCTGAATTTCTGATAATTAATGAAACTTTGCCTCCAACAGAAAAGTCTGAACGTAGAAAAACCAATAAAAAAAGAAGCATAATTGGAATGCTGGGAGGTGGAAAAAATTCACTGAACGGAATATTAGATATCGCTGTGATGCAATCTATAAGCAGAGATGGCGAAGTAAAGGAATTGGTGAAAGATTACGGAATGGTGATCGTTGATGAGTGCCATCATGTTTCAGCGTTCAGTTTTGAATTGATACTTAAAAACGTGAATGCAAAGTATGTATATGGCTTAACCGCAACACCTTCCAGAAAAGATGGCCATCATCCGATTATTACGATGCAATGTGGCCCGATTAGGTACAGAGATGATGCTAAAAAACAGGCGGAGAAAAGACCTTTCGACCATTTTCTCATACCAAGGTTCACCTCTTTTAAAGTTCCGCCGAGGTGGGAGAAGGAGGAAAAAGACATTTCAATTACGGAATTGTATGCCGAGATTGTGTCGAATGAAATTAGAAATCAGCTTATTCTCGATGATGTAGTTCAATGTTTTG
>JAUYTA010000257.1 GCA_030695265.1 Bacteroidota bacterium | reverse complement strand
GGCATTTACACCAGCGCACTCTGCTGAGCGAACAATGGCGCCAAAGTTGCGCACATCGGTCACCTGATCGAGCACAAGAACCAATGGAGTTTTACCTTCTTCATATATAGCGGGAATAATATCTTCAATTCGCTGCAAAGCAACCGGCGAGATGAAAGCCAGTACACCCTGATGATTTTTGCGCGATATCCGGTTTATTTTTTCAATCGGTACATACTGAAAAGCAATCTGCCGAATGCGTATCAGGTCGAACATTTCTTTGAATAAATCACCAATCAATCCTTTTTTAATCAGGACTTTGTCAATTTCTTTTCCGGCCTGAATGGCTTCGATGACGGCTCGGATGCCAAAGATCAGATCGTCGGCAGGTTTATTTTCTTTGTTTTCGTACATGTCCTTTAAATTGATGATTGATGAGTTATTATTTTTGTTAACTGCGACTGAACACTGAACACTGAACACTTTTTTACCATGTCTTTATCATTGAAATCTCTTCCAGCTCGTGGTTTAAAACTTCCCATTCATACATTCTGTGCTCCAGATCCTTTTTCATCCGGTCGTATTTTGTAAAAATTTCCGGATCATTCCCATTTGAATCAGCCAGCATCTGATCCATTTTTACGATATCGTTTTCCAAATCAGCGATTTGCTTCTCAGTTTTTTCAATACTCTTTTCTATGCGGCTGAGATTTTTATTGATTTCTTTTCGTTCTTCGAAGCTAACCTTTTCGGCTTCAACCGTTTTTTGTGCTTTAACTTCCTGGTTCGAGGTAATCTCCTTCTTCTCCAATTCCTTCATCGATTCCATTTTCTTCCGGCGAAGGAAATCGTATATGCCGCCAATATGTTGTTTTACTTTCTTTTCCTTGAATTCATATACACAGTTTACCAATCCTTCCAAAAATTCGCGATCATGCGATACCACGATTACCGTTCCGTCGTAATCAATCAGCGCCTGCTTCAGGATTTCTTTTGAACGGATATCAAGGTGGTTCGTCGGCTCATCGAGCACGAGTAAATTTACAGGTTCGAGCATGAGTTTAACCATGGCAAGTCGTGAACGTTCACCTCCTGAAAGTACCTGAACTTTTTTATCGGCATCCTCTCCCGAAAACATAAAACCACCAAGGATACTGCGTATTCTGGTCCTGATTTCGCCCACTGCAATCAGATCGATGGTCTCAAAAACAGTCAGATCCGGATTCAGTCGTTTTGCCTGATCCTGTGCATAATAGCCGATTTTCACGTTGTGCCCCATTTTCAACTCGCCCTCGTATTCGAGTTCGTTCAAAATGACACGGGCAAGTGTGGTTTTCCCTTCACCATTTTTCCCGACAAAGGCGACCTTTTCACCCCGCTCAATAATGATGTCAATTTTATTGAGCACATTCAGCTTTCCGTAGCTTTTTGAAAGCTCTTTGGCTTCGGCAACAATGGTTCCGGAGCGCAACGCCGGTGGAAATTTTATCCGGAGCGCCGAATTATCCTCATCGTCAACTTCCAGACGTTCCAGTCGATCGAGCGCTTTTATACGCGATTGTACCTGAACCGCTTTGGTGGCCTGATAACGAAAACGTGCAATAAAGCTTTCGGTATCTTCAATCATTTTTTGCTGATTGACATAGGCAGCCATCTGCTGTTCTTTCAGGTCTTTACGTAAAACCAGGTATCTCGAATAATTTGATTTGAAATCGTAAATGCGACCGAGTGTAATTTCGATGGTACGGTTGGTTACCGCATCCAGGAAAGCCCTGTCGTGTGAAACAAGCACCACTGCCCCATTGTAGCTTTTCAGAAAATCCTCGAGCCATTGAATCGACTCAATGTCAAGGTGATTGGTAGGTTCGTCCAGCAAAAACACATCCGGACGTTTCAGTAATATTTTAGCCAGTTCGATGCGCATACGCCATCCTCCACTGAACTCAGAAGTTTGCCGGGTAAAATCCGATCGAAGGAAACCAAGTCCCATCAGTGTGCGTTCAACTTCGGCTTCAAAATTATTGCCGCCAAGCATGTGGAAACGTTCGTTGAATTCGGTGACATGATCGAGTAACCGATGATATTCTTCTGATTCGTAATCGGTGCGTGTGGCAATTGCATGGTTGATTTCTTCGATGCGGCGTTCCAATGCCAGAATTTCCTCGAACGAAGTAACTGCTTCCTCAAAAACAGTACGTCCGTCAATAATCTCCATGTGCTGAGGCAAATAGCCCAGACGAACATCGGTTGGAACCGAAACAACTCCGCT
>JAUYTA010000226.1 GCA_030695265.1 Bacteroidota bacterium | reverse complement strand
AATTGTTCTGAAATATGATAGGATGCACTCTCTCCTATCCTACCGCCTTCCATCTGAGCTTTGCCGATGTGCATCAAACCATTTAAAAAAGTACCATTGGTCAATACAACCGACTTTGAATAAAAATCAACTCCTATCTTTGTTTTGACTCCGGTAACAACATTATCGTTTATATGCAATGAAATAACAGCATCCTGCCATAAATCCAGATTTTCAGTTTTCTCCAACACATGCCGCCATAATTCAGTAAAACGAACACGGTCACACTGGGCACGCGGACTCCACATTGCAGGTCCTTTCGATTGATTCAGCATTCTGAATTGAATACTTGACTTGTCGGTAACTATTCCGGAGAAACCACCCAATGCGTCAATTTCACGTATTATTTGACCTTTTGCTATACCTCCCATTGCCGGATTGCACGACATTTGTGCATATTTGGTCATGTCCATTGTAATCAACAATGTTTTTGAACCCAAATTTGCAGCAGCAACAGCAGCTTCGCAACCCGCATGACCTCCCCCAACTACAATAACATCGTAAAACGGTAACATCTCTTTTATTTATTTATTAATCAACTATTTGATAATAACGCAAGGTAAAAATCTTCCTTTTGGGTCATCAATAGTTTATCCTTTTTAATTTTGTCTTTATATCCCAACAAATGCAGAACACCATGAATAATAATTCGTGATAATTCATTTTCAAATGTTGTTTTAAACTCTGTTGTATTCTCTTTCACTCTGTCGCAGCTTATAAAAATGTCACCCGAAATAATATCATTTTCAACGTAATCAAACGTAATGATATCGGTAAAATAATCGTGATTTAAATATTGCTTATTAACTCCCAATAAATAATTATCGGAACAGAAAATAAAAGAAATTTCTCCAGATTTTTTACCTTCCGAATGAATAGTTTCCCTAATCCAGCTGGTTATTTTTCGTTTCTGCAACTTCGGAGCAGTAACATCTTCGTTACAATAATGAATACGCATTATGATATTGTAAATAACATATAAACTTTTCTTCCTTCCTCTTTAAAAACCAGTTCATCGGCAATTTGACGTATAATATAAATACCACGTCCGCTTTCGCATTTTATATTTTCAGGCAAAGTGGGATCAAATAATAAAGTATCACAAAATCCATCGCCTTCGTCTTCAATTTCAATATGTAATTGATTATCAAATAAATTCAATTTTATAGATACTTTTTTTTCGGTATCCAACTTATTTCCATGCAAAATTGCATTGTTAACCGCTTCGCTAATTCCTAGAAAAACATGATTAAAAGAATTCCTGCTCAAAGAAAATTCATGATAAACTTTCTCCAGAAAAATTCTGACTTCTTTTATATTCGTCAGATGTGAAGATATGACTAAAGAGCGTTCCAAAATTAATTCTTAATCTGGTTTAAAAAGTTGTTGTATTTCTGGTCGTAAAAATTACGCAGCTGATAGTTGCTTCTTTTTAACAGTTCATTCTCATTTTTGGTTTTGTTATTAAACTCAAAATAACCTTCAGGGTTGCCTTTCTTTATATCATTGGCTGTTTTCGATTCACGTTCATCCTCAAAATCCCTTTCAATTTCAGATTTTTCGGCTTCAAGTAATTTTGATAAAATTAGGTTCTGACGATTTATCAACTCATTGCTAATGTTACGGTTAATCAAATCCTTCCTCGATTGTTCCAACAACTGATCAATTGCTTGTAACTGACCTTTTGCTTCTTTTCCAACCGTTGTACCATTGAGCATATCACGAATCAATTGTTGCATAATCTCCTGTTGTGCAATTGTTTGGCCAATACTTTTACCCATTTTTCCCATATCGCCGCTTTTCATCTGATCAATCATTTTCTGCAACTGCTCTTTTATAGAATTCTGACTTTCTTTAAGCGCACCCATACTTGGTTTTGAACCCTTTCCGCCTGGTTTCTCACAATCTCCTTCGCCACTTCCGTCAGCTTCTTCCTGTTTTTTAATGTTATCAAGCGCTTCGCTCAAAAACAAGGCTAAATTATTGGCCGCAGTAATTCCGTATTGCTGATACATTCTTGAACCACCGATATTTCCTGACTCAAGATTATCGAATGAATAACCAACATTGCTTTCCAACGACAATAGCTCTTTATTGATGATTGAACTTATTTCAGGCGTACGTTTAGACAACGCATAAAGCGAATCCTTCACAAATTCAACCTGACGCTGCATATTCTTTTGCTTTACTTTCAACTCATTAATAAGCGGATTATTATAATCAATTTTAGAAAGTGTTTTCAGTAAATTTTCCTGTTCAAAAGAACCCAAAATCAAATTATCAAGAATTTGTTTTATATCCTCAATATTTACTTTGTTCTCTTTTTTCTTATTACTCTTCAACATTTGATCGATTGAAAAAGCCAACTCTTCCAAACTTTTTACATTCTCCCCTATCCCATCCGCAGCTTTTCTGCGATTTTTCTTTTCAACTTCTTTCAAAATTTCCTGATAGTTTTCCTTAATATCTTTGAATTCATTTTCTGTATCAAATAAATTCATTGGCTTTTCCAGTGTCTTATTAAAATCAAGTGCATCCTTATAATCCTTCTCAATCTCGTCTAAATGATTAAAATTTTTCTTTTCCGATTCGCCAGACTCAATTAAATTATCCTTGTCTTTTATATCTTCCTGAATTTGTTTTTCGGAAACCGCCAGCTTTTTCAACTCATCCAAAACCCTTTCAACTTTTTGTTCCACCTTCAATTTTTTGAGCAACTGCATATTTTTATCCAACTGTTTTGAAAGATCGTTCAACCCGGTATTCATCTCCTTCGATAACTGTTCAAACTTTTTCGGATCAAATTGTTTGGCCAGTTCATTAAATTCCTCGAACAATTTTTTCAATTCATCACTAAAAACTTCATTTAACAGTTCTTCAATTTGTTGCTGTTTTTTCAGTATTTCAGCTTTGTCTTCCGAAAATGAATTCAAAAAATTATTGGCATCCTTATTTTGCTGAGCAATCTGTTCCAACACTTTTTCCAGTTCATTCTTTTTATTCACAATATCTTTAACTGTTTGAAATTTTTCATAATCCGACATGTTCGAATTAATCTGTTTCATTTTAAAGTTTTTAAACTCCAACTGAATTTCCTCTGTAAGTTTTGAACTTTTTTTTAACAGCTGATCAATTGAATTCATATCCGAATTTTCTTTTGCAAGTATTTCCTGGTAATCCGGAAAACTAAATGTAAAAGTTTCGCTGATAGTCCGTTTAAAATGATTAATATAATCGTTATCATAAACTGCAAAGTAATACTTGAACGATTTACCTAAACTTTTAACCAATTCAAAATCAAATGAATAATAAAAATCCTGATTTAGAAAATAGGGTGTAACCGGAATATTAATTAAACTGTCTTTTCCTTCTACATTGAATACAAAAGCCAGCTTATGAAATCCGTAATCGTCAATTATATTGCCTTTAAAATGAAATCTTCTTAAATCAATGGAATCACTAACCTGTACCACCTTTATTTCAGGAAACAAATCGGGAATTACCTGAATCTTATAAATAAGGCTGTTTTCATCTTTCAATCTCGAATTCTTAATTGAAATGCGGTATTCAGCATTGCTTAAAAATGTTTTCTTTACTTCAAATGCGTTTCCATTTCTAATACCTGAAATTTTAGAACTGTCGCTCAATATTATTTTCAAACTGTCAGTATCTACAGTTTTAAATTTCCAAAGTATGGTTGACCCTGAAGCTATTTTTAAATCGCCAATATTATGAAGCGTTTGGGTTTGTAACCCGGTGTAACCCGGAGATTGAATATCCAGCGTAAATTCAGAAACAAAAGGTTTATTAATTACTGAAATTTTATATCCTTCTGAAACATACTTTTTATCTGTAAAATATATTGAAAATGAACTATTTACATTTTCGATGGTATATTGAAAACCATCGTTTTCCTTCGTCATTAAAAAGTTATTTCCTCCTATATTTACATACACCATCTCAGGGATTTCTTTACCCTGACAAAGCAATTGTAAATCAATAGATTCACCCATAATCACTTCCAAATCGGTATTTTCAAGCAAAAAAGTAAACGGAGCCGGTTTTTCAAATTTCTGCTGATACCTTATTAACCTGACTGAACTTTCCTTAAACAATTCAGGAAAACTAATAAACCATACAGAGAACAATAGAAATACACCTAAGAATGAAATAAAAAGTATCTTCAAATCTTTCAATCGTATAGCATCAGAAAATGAAAATACTTTTAACTCATTAATTTTCTGATCAATACTTGCTTTTGTTAACTCATCAGAGTAATTTAAATGAGCTTCACTTGATAATTCAATAATGTTGATTAAACGGTCTTTTATTTCAGGATACTTTTTACTTAAATGTGTTGAAACATCGTAAAAAGTTAATATTTTACCAAAACCTAATAATTTAATAAATGGTTTGACTATGAAGTAGATAAATACAAATAAAGTAAGCAATACAGTGAAAATTGCAATGCTTAATTTAATCTTCGGATCAAAATAGCTAAAGTACTCAAGAAGCGATATACTACCCCAATAAACAATTATCAGCAGTATAAAAAGCATTAAACCCCTCATCAACTGATAAAGGTAAAACTTCCTAATATACGAATTTAGCTTATCAACAAACTGTTTATAGTTTTTATCCATCAGTACAAGCCATTCATTTATAACCAATTAAAATATTAACTTTTAAACAGAAATTTCAATCCGATGTTTACAAGTTCAGGTAAAATATCAAAAACTAATGACAAAGATATAGATTGATATTTGTATTAGATATTTTTTTGGAAAAGACAAGAAAAATTAACAAATACTAATTGTACCATGAATCAACAAAATTGTGCCTATTTTGCGGTATAAATTTATTAAAAAAAAATTGAATCAACAGATGTTATTATAGAGGCTATTAAATTAAGGTTCATTATTTTACGTTGTTAATAACCCGTTAAAAAAAGAATATAAAAACACCATTTTTAAAAATGCAAGCGAAACAATAAAAAGATATCAAACGAACTAACAGGACATATTCATATTCATTCTTTTTAATTAGATCTAAAATAATATTTATAATAATGTGTAAATAAATGAAAAATGAGGGTATCCTTTTTCTATTTTTCGGAATAAACAGTATTGGGTGATTAGAAAGAGCAACAATGGGAGAGAGACTTAAAATATTATTGGTGGAGGATAATCTTTTAAACCAACGTATCGTAACGTTTAGTTTAAAAAAGTTTAATCACGAAGTAACTATTGCCAACAATGGTTTGGAGGCAGTTGAGATATTTCGTAAGAATAAATTTGACGTTATTTTAATGGATATCATGATGCCGGTTATGGATGGGCTTGAAGCTACGATTCAAATAAGGGAAGAGGAAAAAATTACTAATTCAGATTCAAGAACTCCTATCATAGCGCTTACTGCAAATACAATGGACAATGATCGGGATACATGCATATCATACGGAATGGATGACTTTATGTCGAAGCCGTTTGATATTGAAAAACTAAATGTGATCTTCAGTGAATTGAATATAACAAGCTGATTTTATCCAATCCTATTCTTCAGCATCAAGCTTAATTTGTTTACATTTGGCCTGATTAAAAGCTAATGATGAACGAACATTTCGATTTCAGGGAAGAATCAATCCCGGATACTGACAAAGATATTGACAAGCAATTAAGGCCACTTGAATTTGATGATTTTAGCGGGCAGAGTAAAATTGTTGAAAACCTGAAAATATTTGTAAAAGCTGCAAAAATGCGCGGCGAGGCTTTGGATCATGTTTTACTGCACGGCCCTCCCGGTCTTGGAAAAACCACACTTTCAAATATTATTGCCAATGAATTGGGTGTTTCGCTGAAACTAACATCCGGTCCTGTATTGGACAAGCCCGGAGATTTGGCTGGATTGTTAACAAACCTTGAACCTAATTCAGTTTTGTTTATCGACGAAATTCACCGTTTGAGCCCAATTGTTGAAGAATACCTTTATTCGGCAATGGAGGATTACAAGATTGATATCATGATTGACAAGGGACCCAGTGCGCGGTCCATACAGATCGAATTAAACCCTTTTACCTTAATTGGCGCAACAACACGCTCTGGTTTATTAACAAGTCCCCTGCGGGCTCGTTTCGGCATCAAATCGCATCTCGAATACTACGACGTTGATATACTTACCAAAATTGTAAAACGCTCGGCTTATATCCTGAATGTGAAAATTGAAGATCAGGCAGCTGTTTCAATAGCATCAAGAAGTCGCGGAACGCCCCGGATTGTAAATGCTTTATTGCGTCGCGTAAGAGATTTTGCTCAGGTAAAAGGCAATGGTGAAATTGATATCGACATTACTTTGTACGCGTTGGATGCGCTGAACATCGACAAGTATGGTTTGGATGAAATGGACAATAAAATTTTAACAACCATCATAGATAAATTCAAAGGCGGACCTGTTGGTTTATCAACAATTGCAACTGCTGTGGGCGAAGATACCGGAACCATTGAAGAAGTTTACGAACCTTTCCTGATAATGGAAGGATTTTTAAAGCGAACTCCACGTGGTAGAGAAGTTACTGAACTGGCTTATAAACACCTGGGAAAAATTAAATACGGCGACACCCCTACCCTTTTTTAATAAGCTTAATTTCAAACAGTTTAGGATATAATTTACCCGTTACATACATCTTTTTTGTGACCGGATCTATTGCTATGCCATTTAAAACATCCACTTGTTTATCAGAATTTATCATGGTGAGAATACCATCCAAATCTATTTTAGACAGTACTTTACCGGTTTCAGGATCTATTTTTACAATCAGATTGGTAGTCCAAACATTGGCATAAATAAATCCGTCGGAATATTCAAGCTCGTTCAGGTATAAAACCGGATTTTTATCATCATATACCTGAATTTTTTTTACCGGTTTATAACTTTCAGGGTCAAGATAAGTCAGAATATTGGTGCCATCACTCATAATAAATTGCTTTCCATCATTGGTCAATCCCCAACCTTC
>JAUYTA010000225.1 GCA_030695265.1 Bacteroidota bacterium | reverse complement strand
ATTTCACGAACTACGAACGATGGATAAACTAATTATTACTGAAGAACAGCAAAAAGCCGCCCGATATGCAAAAGCAATGGGGCATCCAATCCGGATGTATGTGCTTGATTTATTGTCGAAACAATCGTGCTGCTACAGCGGCGATTTAACTGAATACCTCCCGATTGTAAAATCAACTCTTTCGCAGCACCTGAAAGAATTAAGAGATGCCGGATTAGTACAAGGTGAAATTGAAGCCCCACGCATTAAATATTGCCTGAACAAAGAGAACTGGAAGGAAGCACAGGATTTATTCAGGAAATTTCTGAAGATAGATCAGGAAGAACTCGTACAAAAATGTCAATAAAAATAGAAATCATGGAAATAAAAATTTTAGGCACAGGTTGCCCCAAATGTAAAACGCTCGAAAAAGTGACCCGCGAAGTGGTGGAGCAAAATGGCATTGATGCCAGCATCACCAAAGTTGAAGACATCATGGAAATCATGAAATTTGGTGTAATGACCACTCCAGCCCTCGTGGTAAACGGAAAAGTTGAAATCAAAGGACGTGTTCCTTCCGCAGATGAAATCAAACAAGTATTAACTAAAACAATTTGAAAATTAGCTAATTTGAAAATTTGAAAATGTTAGAATTCGGATAATTTAATTTTCATATTTTCAAATCGTCACATTTTCACATTATTAAATTCAATATACGTATGAAAAAGATTCAATTATTCAGTATTTCAATCATGTTGTTGATGAGCAGCTTTGTTTGCAACGCGCAAACAGAAAAAAAGGAAACAGTGGCTGCCACCCGGATTGAAGCCTATTATTTTCACAATGCAGCTCGTTGTGTAACCTGTAAAACAGTAGAATCTGAAGCAAAAGCTGATCTGGAAAACCTTTATGGTAGTCAGGTAACGTTTAAGTCGTTAAACCTTGAAGATGATGCAACCAAGGCAATTGCAAAAAAACTGGAAGTTTCGGGCCAAACACTATTGGTTGTAAAAGGAAGTAAAAAAGTGAACCTGACCAATGAAGGTTTCATGTATGCCCGTACAAATCCTAAAAAATTCAAGTCAATTATCAAGGAAAAAGTTGACGCACTTTAGTCATCGTATTAATGGAATTTTTAACCAACCTTTTAGAAAACAGCACCATGCCGTGGCTTTCGGCATTGGTGCTGGGTTTAATGACTACCATCAGTCCATGCCCATTGGCCACCAACATTACCGCGGTGGGTTTTATCAGCAAGGACATTGAGAACCGCAACCGTGTATTTATCAACGGATTACTCTATACGCTTGGTCGTGCCATTTCCTACACTTCCATTGCGCTAATCATTTATTTCGGAGCAGATCAGTTTAAATTCTCAGGCTTTTTTCAGCTTTATGGTGAGAAAATTTTAGGTCCGCTGCTCATTATCATCGGCTTATTTATGCTTGACGTAATTAAAATAAAGTTCCCAGGAATGAGTGGATTAACTTCCAGAATGGAAACCAAGACCAAATGGGGCTACTTCGATGCCATTTTACTGGGAATGATTTTCGCCCTGGCTTTCTGCCCATACAGTGGTGTCCTTTATTTTGGGATGCTTGTTCCAATGACTGTTGCCAGTGCGTCAGGATTATATCTCCCCATCGTTTTTGCAATAGCTACGGGTATTCCGGTGATCATTTTTGCCTGGATACTGGCCTTTTCGGTTGGTTCAATCGGAGGCGTTTACAACAAAATGAAGAACTTTGAAATCTGGTTCCGAAGGGTTGTGGCCGTACTGTTTATTATCGTGGGTATCTATTACATTATCAGGGTATTCTTTTAAAAAAATTTGATTTCAATGTTCGTTATTTTACGAACAGTTTTATGATACAATATGGAGAAAAGAAAAAAAATAAAACTCATTGCCTCCGTAGCAGTAGTACTACCGGCACTAATCGTGCTGTATTATTTCCTTCAGCCTTTGGTGGATTACCTAACTTATGGTCTTATCGGATTAAATGCTGATTCTCACCTTGGGGCAGCCATCAATTTTTTTATTTACGATACCATTAAAATCCTGATTCTGCTGTTTCTCATCAGTTCGCTGATGGGTTTGGTAAATGCTTATTTTCCGGTTGACAGGCTCCGCATTTATTTGACCACAAAAAAAATGTACGGGCTTCAATACTTTTTTGCATCGTTATTTGGCGCCATTACGCCGTTTTGTTCCTGTTCTTCCATTCCGCTTTTTATTGGTTTTGTGAAAGGTGGAATTCCGCTCGGGGTAACTTTTGCTTTTCTGATCACCTCGCCTTTGGTAAACGAGGTTGCCGTAGCCATGTTCCTTGGTTTATTTGGTATTAAAGCCACACTAATTTATGCCATCAGCGGAATTTTACTGGGAACAGTAGGTGGATTTATTCTTGGCAAATTCAAATTAGACCGGTATTTGTCCGACTGGGTAAAAGAAATTCAGGCCAATTCGGAACAGGAATCGGAACAATGGGAAATTGACAAGACTCCATTTATCGACCGGTTGCCAATTATCATACACGAAGGCTGGGAAATTGTGCGGAAAGTGTTGGTGTACGTGATTATTGGAATTGCCATTGGCGCTGCCATGCACGGTTATGTTCCTGAAAATTTCTTTACCGAATATCTCTCGGCTGATAAATGGTATGCTGTACCGCTTGCCGTAATTCTTGCCGTTCCGATGTATGCCAATGCAGCAGGAATTGTACCTGTCATTCAGGTTTTTGTTGCCAAAGGTGTTCCGCTGGGAACTGCCATTGCGTTTATGATGGCTGTTGTCGGTTTGTCGTTGCCGGAAGCTACCCTGCTCAAAAAAGTAATGAAATGGAAACTCATTGGTATTTTCTTCGGAACGATCACCGTTTTTATAATTTTGCTTGGATATTTATTTAATTTGATTTTATAATGAAGACAACAGATAAACCCATACTG
>JAUYTA010000223.1 GCA_030695265.1 Bacteroidota bacterium | reverse complement strand
TTTTCACGAATTACAATGGCATCGATGACGAACTTTTTAATTACTTCTGCCCGTTCAGTATAAAATGCTTCGAGTGCTTTCGGGTCATCTTTAAAAACCACAAAACTTAATATCGGTCTTGCTGCAAATGGGAAAATGCACATGGATAGAATATTGATCGCTAAATGCTGTGGTTTCATTTTGATGATTTCGCCACGATCCATTGCTTCCTGAATCTGATCAAAAACAATTTGTGGATTTAATCCGAATTTAACTACCATTTTGAATAATCCGGATGGGTCGCGGTTGAGTTCTTTCATCACAAAGCCCGGAATAAACGGATGTTTAATTAGTAAATCAATGTAGGCATCAACTACCTGCTCAATTTTAGTTACAATTCCTGAATCAGACTGAACGATGCCCATTATTTTTGGGAAAGCCATTTTGATAATTCCCGAAAAAATGGCTTCGAACAATCGTTCTTTCGATCTGAAATAGTAGTGCAACAAAGCTTTATTAATTCCGGCTTCGTCGGCAATTTCCTGCATCCGGGCGCCGTCCATTCCTTTGGTAACAAACACATTTTTTGCGGCTTCCAGAATTTTATCTTCGGTACTGTCTTTTTTTGTTTCCATTATCTAAATAGTTTAACTGATTGGTTAAATCATGCGGTCAAAAGTAAAATATGAAAATGAATCCACCAAATTATTTGACCAAAAAATTTAACCGGATGGTTGAATGTTATTTAATATTGATTTTGACATTTATTATTTAGCTCAATAATTTCATTCAAATAAAAAAGAGGATGGAAGTGGCATATTAATGCTGAATTTGTAAATTTGTGAGATTACATTAAGCAACTGATCATGGATAGAAATGATTTAATTGAAAACACGATGCTTAAAATCAGTCAATTGCCTGATTTTAAAATAAGGGAGATCAATGATTTTGCTGATTTCCTTTTGCAAAAAATTGATGATCAGATTCTTCAGGAAGGAATTCATGAATTGACGTCAAAATCAAAAGTGTTCAGTTATTTGAATGATGAGGAAGATTTGTATTCGGTTAATGATCTTAAAGAAAGATACAAATGAGCAAAGGCGATATTGTTCTGATACCGTTTCCATTTTCTGATTTGTCAGGAGCAAAGAACAGACCTGCTATAATATTGATTGAAACTGATGACGATGTAACTGTTGCTTTTATTACGACTCAGCTCAAGTGGGAAAGCCAGTTTGATGTTCTATTGCAACCATCTGATTTTAACGGACTCAAAAAAGTCTCGTTAATTCGGTTAAACAAACTGGCAACAATCGATAAAGAGTTAGTTGTTGGCCGATTAGGTTCTTTGGAAGAACCTTCAATGGGATTATTGGATAGAAATCTAATTCGAATATTTCGTTTGGATGAAATTAAAGAAAATCGAGGTGAGATGGATTTCAATTCACTGATCTCATAACTAAAAGCTTCAAAATCGTTTTACGTGATTCCTATTCAATATTCTGAACTAATCTTTTTTTTGTGTGGAGCAATAACTTTGATTTTTAGCTATTGTTCTTAACCGAAAAATGGTAAATTTGATCTGGTGTCATTTAAAGATTGGCATCAATGTTCAGTATATCTTACGAGTTCAGAATTAGAATAATAACCAAAAAATTTATTACCATGGCAAAAGGAGTAGATACCCGAAAGAACGAAAAAAAAGAGCCTACAAAAACATTAAAGGAAAAAAGGCTGGAGAAGAAAACTAAAAAGGACAAGAAATAATGTCTGTTTTGCCTTTTCTCTATTTTTTATTATTTCGTTTAGCAAAGAGCCGGAGCCAAATCCAGCTCTTTGTTTTTTAGTAAAAGCACAATCTTTAAGATTTTTTTTTATTGAATATCCGCAATATTACCCAATGTCATAAAAAGTAGTTCCCTGAGCCTGCCGAAGGGCATTCAATTGTCATTTGGTAGTCATTAAGTTGCCAGGAAATAGACAACAGAATGACAATAAATGACCACAACTGACTGATGCAAAATACCAAATGGGTATGTAAACGGACAATCATTATTTTAAAATTAATGGCTATCTTTCAAGTCCAATTTATTAACCAACAAACCAAAAAATATCATGAATAAAATTTCAATAAAAACGGTTCTTTTCCTTGTTGCTGTTGCTTTTATAATGTCGTGCACCGCACCGAAACCCAAAAATGAAGGCTGGGTCCAATTGTTTAACGGGAAGGATATAAACGACTGGAACATTAAAATAACCGGTTTTCCATTAAATGAGAATTACAACAATACGTTCAGGGTTGAAGATAGCCTGCTGAAAGTGAGGTACGATCAGTACGAAAAATTCGATGGGCATTTTGGGCATATCTTTTACAAAACGCCTTATTCACATTATAAAATCCGTGTAGAGTACCGCTTTGTTGGCGAACA
>JAUYTA010000256.1 GCA_030695265.1 Bacteroidota bacterium | reverse complement strand
CTGACTTCCGGCAGCGTCGCTTTGGTTCGGAACTTTATCAAATCCATAACCCCAGTCGATTCCCATTAAACCAAACATTGGCAGGAAGAAACGAACACCTGCACCAGCCGAACGATGAAGTTTGAACGGATTGTAATCGCTGAAATTATTCCATGCATTACCGGCTTCAAGGAAACCAAGCACATAAATGGTTGAAGATGGCTTAAGGATAACCGGATACCTAAGTTCCATTGAAAGTTTGTTATAGATATTTGATCCGTAACCTGTACTCAAACTATAATCCTTGTATCCGCGAAGTGAAACAATATCACTTCCGTATAAATTGTATCCCGACATTCCTGAACCTCCAACGCGGAAACCTTCGAACGGAGATTTCCGGTTGACATCGTAATAACCTAAAAATCCATATTCAAATTTTGTATGAATAACCAAATTCCTGTTTTTTGAAATCGGAGAATACCAGTCACCCTTGAACATCCATTTATGGTATTCAATCCATTGGTAACGTTCCTGGTTGGAAAGAGTTGGATCGCTGTAGTCAACACCATTCATTAAGGAATATGGCGGAGTCAACTGAAGTGCGAGTGAAAAGCTTGATCCGCTTCGTGTATATAAAGGATTATCCAAAGAGTTTCGACCGAAGGCAGTTTTAAAACTGAAATTATTAAATCCTCCGTTGCCACTGCTGGTTCCATCGTTCAGGAAATAATAATATCCAGCCATATTTTGCAGTTTATAGTGTTGAAACGAAAGCTCGTGGTACATGGTGAAATAATCGTCAGGCCACGACAAACGGTATCCATAACCCAACGCAGCAGCCGAAGTTATCTGAATCTGGTCGTCAGCCTCGGCCTGATTATCGTAGGTGTAATTTGTTCCATAGTCGTAACCGCCGTAACCGCCATAGCCATAACCTCCGTAGCCACCATAGCCACCACCATAACCTCCGCCATATCCTCCGCCATATCCTCCGCCATATCCTCCGCCATATCCTCCGCCATATCCTCCGCCGTAACCACTATACGGATCGTTGTACATACTGCTGTATGAGTTATTGGCCGAATAATTTACTTTCGAATGCGACAATGAAAGTGTAAAGGAGTTTGGCTTTTTACCGCCCAGCCATGGTTCGGTAAAAGTAAGGCTGTACGATTTGTAAAATTTACCACTTGTTTGAGCCCTGATGCTCAGTGTTTGTCCATCGCCAGTTGGCAATGGCCTCCACGCTTCTTTATTCAGGATATTGCGTACCGAGAAATTGGAGAATTTCAAACCAACTGTTCCTACAAACATTTTGGCGCCCCAACCTCCGGAAAGTTCAATCTGGTCGTTCGCTTTCTCAACAAGTTCGTAATTTATATCTACTGTTCCGTTTTCAGGATGTGGCCGCACATCAGGATTAATTGCTTCAGGATCAAAGTGTCCCAATTGCGACAATTCCCTCACTGTACGTATAATATCAGATTTGCTGAACAGATCGCCGGGCAATGTACGAAGTTCGCGACGGGCAACATGTTCGTTTGTTTTTGTATTTCCTGAAATTATAATTTTATTGATGGTCGCCTGCCTGCCTTCCTGAATCCTCATTTCAAGATCAATAGAATCGGCCTCAACCCGCGTCTCCATTGGTGAAAGGTTAAAGAATAAATAACCATGATCGAGATAGACATTGCTTACTGCATCCTCATCATCGCGGGTACGCTTGTCCAATAATTTCTGATCAAACACATCGCCTTTTTTAATCCCCAAAACAGATGTCAGATAATCTGCTGGATAAACAGTATTTCCAACCCACTTAATATCACGGAAATAGTATTTATTGCCTTCATCAATCCAAATATCCAGCCGAACCCGGTCATCTTCCAGCTTGGTAATCGAATCCTTTACAATGGTGGCATCGCGGTATCCTTTTTCGTTGTATTTTTTTATCAGGTTAATTTTATCTTCCGAATACTTTTCAGCCAAATATTTCTTCGAACTGAAAAAATTCATGAGCTTTTTTG
The DNA here is from genome assembly GCA_030695265.1 of Bacteroidota bacterium. Lineage (GTDB taxonomy): Bacteria > Bacteroidota > Bacteroidia > Bacteroidales > Prolixibacteraceae > Aquipluma. The sequence continues at coordinate 2,797 of JAUYTA010000256.1, read as the reverse complement.
ACTTGGTTTTTTTCATCGATTTGTCAAGAACACCCGGTTTCAGGTTGTCATTTCCGTGATAAACAATTTCACTGATTTTAACCTTTTCCTTCTTATCAACCATGATATCGAGAATAACACTGTTACTCTGAGCGGTATCATCACGTTGAATAATGTTGACTTCGGTATTTAAAAACCCTTTTTCGAGAAAAATATTTTTGATGGTTTTACTGGCAGAATTCACCTGGTTATCGGTAACCTGACTGCCCTTTAGCAGCAATACCTTTGCAGTGATATCGTCTTTTTCTGATTTACTGACCCCGCTAAAATTAACTTCGGCCAATCTCGGACGTTCCTGTAAATTGATCCTCAGCCAGATACTATCGCCAATGATTTTATCAGCAGTAATTTTTACGTCAGAAAACAATCCATGATTCCATAGTTTTTTAATTGAATTGGTAATTTCATCACCCGGAATCATTATTTTATCACCCAAACTCAATCCTGAAATCTGAATCAGAACCTGGGTATCCAAATAGCGAATTCCCTGAACTTCCAAACCTGCAATGGTGTAATCTTTAGGACTTGAATAATCGATGGAGAAATAAGTGCTGTCGGCTTCCTGAGAAAAGACTTTCGCGCTGATTAACAGCAATATTATAAACAGTTTTACGCTTTGCATTCTATACGTTATTGGATTAGCTTACTAATTGTTGACTTGTTTTTCCAAACCTTCTTTCTCTGTTCTGAAAGTCAAAAATGGCCTCAAATAAATCTTCTTTCCTAAAATCGGGCCACAATTTAGGTGTAAAATATAATTCGGCATAGGCAATTTGCCACAATAAAAAATTACTGATGCGGCATTCGCCACTGGTACGAATAAGCAATTCAGGATCAGGCATTTCAGAAGTATTCAAATAACAATTCATCAAATCGTAATCAATCTCTGAAGGTTCCAGTTTACCCAGTTTTACCTGTTCGGCAATTCGTTTAACGGCTTCAACGATTTCCCATTTCGAACTGTAGCTAAGGGCCAAAACCAGTGTTAAACCAGTGCTGCCACTTAATTTATCAATCGACCATGCCAGTTTCTCCTGAACATTATCCGGAAGGCTTTTTACGTCGCCAATAACCTGAAGCCGAACATTGCTTTTTTTCAACTCATCGGTTTCATCCGAAATTGCCTGTACCAAAAGCCCCATCAGTGCATCCACTTCTTCTTTTGGTCGCGACCAGTTTTCGGTAGAAAAGGCATAAAGGGTCAAAAAATCAATCCCTATTTCGCCGGCGCCTTCAACGACCGAGCGAACAGCCTCTACCCCATGTTCGTGGCCGAAGCTGCGTTCATTTCCAAACTGGGCTGCCCATCTGCCATTCCCGTCCATAATGATGGCAACATGCTTCGGTATTCTTTCTTTTATCAGTTTGTCTTTAAACATCATATCCGTTTAAACTATTTTGACAACGGATCAATTTAATCCGGTTCTCAATTCTCTTTAATTATTATCTGTTCTTCGAATTATTTTCAATACCCCAATCCAATATATTTTGTTTCGGTGTCCTTAAAATCCACTCCTTGTTTCCATATATTAATTTATAAACCAGATGAACCCCCAAATATGCAGTCCAATCGTTGTTATGGAATTGGTCGGTATACTTGGAAACCTCTACAGCAGGGGTAACACTGTAATCCTTGCTCAGAGGATCATCAAGGTTATCCAGTTTGTCGGAGAAGGTTTTCCTCATGCCAGCTTCAATTCCCAATCCAATCCGTTTGCTCAGATTAAATTTAAAACCTAAGCCAAATGGAATGGTCAGAGCAAATTCTTTACCTGCATTAGCGAAAGTTGGTACCGATGCGGGTGGAACTACACCTAAACTATCATAGGGATAGGTCTGCATTCCTACTCCCCCAAAAACATAGGTTGAATAAGGGGTTGCCTTATCGCCGACAATGTACTTGAAATAATTGAATTCGAACTGAAGTGAAATATCCAGTACGTTTTTATTAAAATCCCAGCTCCGGTCAGTTGGATTAGCATTCCAGGTTTGAGAATCAAATTCTCCGACAGCGCCAATATTGCCATTTAGAACATTAAAGCGCAAACCGTATCGTGGATTAAAATTAAATCTCATAAAAGCTCCATAAGCCGGACTAATTGACTTTTGCCATTCCGTTTTCGTCATATCACCAAAATAAGTGCCTGATCCTCCAAAAAATCCAATATCAACGCTTTGTTGTCCATGCGCTTCAAAAACCATTAATCCTATCAAAAAAACCATTAATAATTGCTTCATTGAAATACAATTTTGAAAGGGTTTTAAACTCTGTAAATCATTCAGGCTCTATCATTTATATTCTGAACATAACACCTTTCAAGTGCTACAAAAGTAATACAATTTCGATATATCCATGCCTGATGCATACTATAAAACCCAAATAGAGGTTAAAAATTGTTAAGCTTGGTCTGAAATTAATTTCGTTTATCAACACCCCACATCAGTTTATTCCTTAGAGTCGAGAAGAAACTATGGTCTTTTAACCTGACAGTCTTGACATTAAAGGAAGCCTTGCGAATTTTCAACATAACCGAAAAGTAAATTGGTTCTGATTGGGAGTCAACCGAAGTTAGGAAATGAAGACCGCGGCCTTCAACCTGCAAAGTAATAGAATGGTGGTCGGGCACAACAATTGGACGAACGGTCAGGTGATGTGCAGCAATCGGACTAATTACAAAATTCCGCGAATCGGGAGTAAGAATCGGGCCTCCAACACTGAGCGAATAGGCAGTCGATCCGGTGGGAGTTGCAATAATCA
>JAUYTA010000218.1 GCA_030695265.1 Bacteroidota bacterium | reverse complement strand
GTTTCACTTACCATCGACAATACCAAACACCTGAAAGAAATTGTATCGGAACTGAAAGAATATGGGGAAGTTGAAGTTGACTATGATTTGACAATTGCTTGTATTGTTGGTGAAATGATTGCCGAAGAGACAGGATTTGCTGCCAAAGTATTTGCGGCTCTCAAAGATATTCCTATCAGGATGATCTCATACGGTGGAAGCCGTCACAATATTTCTGTACTGGTAAAAACTGATCTGAAAAAACAAACACTTCAGGCGCTGAGCAACGATCTTTTAAATTGCAATTAATTTTTACCGATTGAGCCAAACGAACACAATGCTCATTTATTTTACATTAATTCGGATTTTTTTTCGTTAAAACAAGGTTGTAAACTATATTTCCATATATTTGCATCAATATTTCAATTTTTTATTACATATTATGAAAACAGGTAAAGTTAAATTTTTCAACGAGTCTAAAGGATTCGGTTTTATTAAAGACAGTGAATCTGACAAAGAATACTTCGTTCACGTTTCAGGTTTGGTTGACCAAATCAGAGAAGATGACGACGTAACTTACGAACTTCAAGAAGGAAGAAAAGGATTAAACGCGGTAAATGTTAAACTAGCATAATAGTCTAATATTTAAAAGATTTAAAAGTTCGAAGCCCTGCAAAATTGCAGGGCTTTCTTTTTGTAATTACTTTATAATCCCCATTTTTTTCATCAGGAAAGTGGCATTCATGGTACTGGTTACACCCTCCTTCAGCTTATAATCAAATTGCAACTCATCGCCGGAAAGATTCACCTCAAAACACTGATTTTTAATAATCCCCGGAAAAAGATCTGCCAACTCAGTCAGTTTCAAATCGTGGGTAGCCACCATACAATGCGTATTAAGCTGCACCAGTTGTTTCAGAACTTCAACTGAACCATTCAGCTTGTCAACAGAATTGGTTCCTTTCAGCATCTCATCAATAATAATGAAAAGCTTTTCACCGACACGGAGCAGTTCCAGCATATTTTTCAAACGCAGTAATTCAGCATAAAAATACGATTCGTCTTTCATCAGATTATCAGTGGTGCGCATATTTGTAAACAGGCGTACCGGCGAAAATCCAAATGAAGTTGCACAAACCTTACATCCTTGTGAAGCCAGAATAAGGTTGATTCCAATGGTTCGCAAAAATGTACTTTTCCCGGCCATATTTGCACCGGTAATGATTACAATCTGCTGTCCATTGCACAGTTCAAATTGATTGTCAATTCTTCTCTCAGCGGCAATCAAAGGGTGTCCGAGGTTTTCAGCCTGAATTGTAAACCCACCCGGATAAATCGTTGGAACCGCCCATTCAGAATGGTTGTAATTCAAATTGGCCAAACTGATCATTGAATCAAATTCAGCAATTACTTCAAACCATTCTTCCAATTGACCGCCAAAGTTTTTTTGCCATTTGTGCAATCGGTAAACACAGCGGATATCCCAAAGAATGATTGAATCGAGCACAAAACCGACAATAATGTTTTGTGAATAATCCAGCTCATTCAATATTTTCTGAAGCGCGGAAGTGATCTGACTGGCTGGTTTTCCCTGATTGTATAATTTACTTTTTTGTTGAACCAAATAATATGAATTAAATTCTTTTTTCTCGATAAGCAACAGCATATCAACGTACTGATTCAACAATTTTGTTCTCAAACCGAATGCTTTTTTGAATTTACTGATGGTTTGCGAATAGGAAAGAAACAAAACCCACTGCGTAAAAACAGCAAAATAAAACAATTGATCGGGTATTGAATCCATTATCCAAAGTATTCCCAATACCACTGTAATAGCAGGAAGAATGAAAAGAATAACTTTCAGAAAAGTAACATGCTTAAGAAGAATGGCTTCTTTCTGATGAAAAACAGTTTCGGCAAAACCACTGATTTCCGCATTTCGCCCCGATGCGAGGAATTGTTGCCGCCAATCCAAATCTTCGGCCAATTCATTAACAGCCAATTGTTTTTGCCTGATGGTTTCAGCATCCACATTGCTTTTCTGCACCGATGCGGCCAATTTGTTTTTACCTCCTGAAGTGACTGTCCGGTTCAGAAACTGGAAGAACGAATTCTCACCAAACAAATCAAGGTCGTACGAATAATCGTGATCTGGATGAATAAAATCAATTCCCGGATCAAAAGGACTGAAGTCGCGCAGAATTCCCTTTATTTCGTTTGTATTTATTTCGGCCAGATTTTGAAGATATTTCAGTTGTTTTTCAGCGCTGACTGACCGTTTGACCAAAAACAGAAAAGCTGTCAGGCATACAAAAACAGCGATCCAGCCAACCAAATAGCTAACAGGCATCAGGTAAATAAAAACCGGTATAACAGCCAGAAAAAAAGCAAGACGAAGCCAGGAAATAAGACGAACCTGAAATCTCTTTTTATCGAGTTCCTGCTGATATCTTAGCGCTAAAGCCTCGTATTGGCTTGTGATTTTGTGTTCCATTAATTAAAAAACTGGTAATGAGCTAAACGATTGATCGTTAAGAGCATGGTTGCGATGTAGATAATAAACGAAACCAATATCGTTGCCGACTCTTCATTGGAAAGGTTGGTTTTTGAAATATCGGGAAGCATCGATTTAAAGTACTTTTTTTGAATCCAGAGAATTGCTTTGTAAGCAGCAAAACCGGTGAGAATACCCCAGACACAACCTGTGAGAATATCCAGCGGGAAGTGCAGTCCCAAGTAAATACGCGTATATGAAACAACAATTGCCCAAATAAAAATCAGCATGGAATACCATCTGTTCCTGAACAAAAAAGTTGTAAAAGCAGCTACGGTAAAGCTATTTGCCGCATGTGCCGAAAAGAAACCGTAAAGTCCGCCTTTGTTTACAATGTTGTGAATTATACCACTTAAATTTGGATCATGTGTCGGTCGCAGTCGTTGTGTCAAATCCTTAATCAATCCAGAAAACTGGTCGCTAACAGCAATTGCCAGCGCAAGAATAATGATGATATAGATTGAATTCCGACGGTACTTTTTAATGATAAAATACAACATCAGCGCATAAAACGGATACCAGATTTCCTTGCTGGTCCATAGAATATTGGCCTTATCCCAAAAGCTGTTGTGAAAACTGTTCAGGAAAAGTAAAAGCGTTTGGTCTATTTGCCTGATTGCTTCTAAAATATCCATAGCCTCTTATTTATTCAGTATTTGCCAGATTTTATCTTTCAGGCTAAGGATTCCTTCTCCTGTAATGGAAGAAATAAACTGATGCGGAATGTCCTTCAGAACCTCGGAAATTTCAGTTTTTAATTCTTCATCCAGAAAATCGCTTTTACTGATCACAAGAAAACGCTCTTTATCGAGCAATTCAGGATTGTATTTTTCGAGCTCGTTCATCAGGATAAAAAATTCTTTCCGGTAATCTTTTGCATCAGCCGGAACCATAAATAAAAGCATGGAATTGCGTTCGATGTGGCGCAGAAAGCGAAGTCCAAGTCCTTTACCCTCATGAGCGCCTTCAATAATTCCGGGAATATCGGCCATTACGAACGATTGGTTATCGCGGTAACTTACAATTCCCAGATTTGGAACCAGTGTGGTAAACGGATAATCGGCAATTTTTGGTTTTGCGGCCGAAACAACCGAAAGCAATGTTGATTTGCCTGCACTCGGGAATCCGACCAACCCTACATCTGCCAGAATTTTCAACTCCAATGTATAATAACCTTCGATCAGTTCTTCGCCAGGTTGCGCAAAACGCGGTGTTTGTTGAGTTGGTGATTTGAAATGAGTGTTTCCCAATCCTCCGCGTCCACCCTGAACAAGAATATGCGATTCGCCATCCTGAGTGATTTCGAAGAGAAATTCACCGGTTTCGGCATCCTTGGCCAGGGTTCCCAAAGGAACATCCAGAGTAACATCCTCACCATCAGCGCCGCTGCTGCATTGTTTTCCTCCTGATCCGCCATGACCGGCAAAAACATGTTTGCGATATTTCAGGTGAAGCAATGTCCACATTTGAGCATTTCCTCTCAGGATAATATGTCCGCCACGTCCGCCGTCACCTCCGTCAGGACCGCCCTTTGGTTCTGATTTTTCTCTTCTCAGATGGGTCGATCCGGGACCGCCATTTCCTGATTTGCAAAATATTTTAACGTAATCAACAAAATTTGTATCTGCCATGGGTGATTTTTTTGTGCGGCGCAATATGCAAAAAAAAAGACGAATGGGCAACAAACCAATCGTCTTTATGTGTTTATTATCAGAAACTTAAAGTGAACCAACGGTCTCAATCACCCGATGTGCAATATCTTTGACCGAACCTACACCATCAATTTTGAAAAATTTATTCTGGGCTGCATAGAATTCTATCAATGGCTTTGTTTTTTCGTTGTATATCCTGATTCTGTTCTCAATAATTGAAACATCATGATCATCAGAACGTCCGGAGGTTTTTCCGCGATGAAGTAGGCGATTGATCAATTCCTCTTTTTCGACACAAAGGCAAAGCATTCCGGAAACCGGCGTACCGTTTTCGTTTAATATCACATCGAGTGCCCTGGCCTGTTCAACAGTGCGGGGAAAACCATCAAAAATATATCCGTTGGCCTTTTTGTTTTCCTGAAGTATGGATTTTATCATACCGATTACGATCGAATCAGGAGCAAGAAAACCTTTGTCCATATAGCCTTTTGCTTCAATTCCAAGTTCGGTTTTGGCTGCAATCTGACTGCGCAACAAATCCCCCGTTGAAATATGTGCTAATTTAAATTTCTCAATCAAGAAATCGGCCTGAGTGCCTTTACCAGCGCCCGGAGGACCAAATAAAACTAGATTTAACATTACTAAAGATCAATTGGGTTACTTTTCGGTTACTTTATAAATATCTATCAAATTACGTCCTCTGCCATTATAATCAAGCCCATAGCCAACTATAAAATCATTTGGGATTTCAATTCCTATATAGTCCAACGGCACATTTACCTTCAGTGCATCAGGCTTTAAAAGCAATGTCGCAATTTTAACATCCAATGGGTTTTTGCTCCTGATTTGCTCAATCGTTTTTTCAATTGTAATTCCTGAATCCACAATATCTTCCAAAACAACAACTGTGCGGCCGGTCAGATTTTCATTCAAACCGATCAATTCTGCTATTTTCCCGGTAGTACTTGTACCTGAATATGATGCAAGTTTAATAAACGAAATTTCAGCATCGAGCAATGAAATGCGTTTGAATATTTCAGCCGCAAACATGAATGATCCGTTCAGAATACAGATAAACAATGGATTTTTATCTTTAAAATCATGGTTCATTTTCTCGGCCATTACTTCTACTATAGACCTGATTTTTTCGTAAGGAATAAACAGTTCAAATTCCTTGTCAAGAATAGTTACGTTTCTCATCGTTCTTCAAATAGGGAAATATTCAGTTGCTGTGGAATCTAAATTTTCTGATTTTTTGGCTTATTTTTGCCTCAGAAAATAAAGCGACAAAGTAACAAAACTAATTTCTATTGGAAAAATTAAATACTGAAAAGATGGAACCAAGAGTAAGCATTATAATGGGGAGCACCTCCGATTTGGGAGTAATGGAAGCTGCTGCCAAAGTGTTAAACGATTTTGAGATACCCTTTGAAATCAATGCTTTATCGGCACACCGGACGCCGGAAGCGGTGGAAATTTTTGCCAGGGAAGCCAAAGCGCGGGGTATCGAGGTGATTATTGCTGCCGCCGGAATGGCTGCTCATTTGCCGGGGGTAATTGCAGCAATGACCACATTGCCGGTAATCGGAGTTCCGATAAATGCCTCCTTAAACGGATTGGATTCGTTACTTGCAATTGTACAGATGCCTCCGGGAATTCCTGTGGCTACCGTGGCCATTAACGGCGCTCAAAATGCCGGAATTCTGGCAGTTCAGATGATGGCAATTGGTGATCAGCAACTTGCAGTCAAGCTTATAGCTTTCAAGGAAGCCCTGAAATTAAAAATAGAAAAGGCCAACAGAGATCTTTCTGAAATAAAATTTAAGTTTAAGACAAACTAGACATAACTTATTATCAAAATAGTTGTAACTTGTATGCAAAATCAGGGTTCCTGAAATTTAATCAGGAACCTTTTTTTGCATCCATGTTATGAAATTGTTAATAGCTTTTTCCGTATTCGTAATCCTGAATTTCGTGGCGCCTGCGACGAAAGCTCAGGATGTATTTCTGTCAGGATCAAGGTCGCAGGCTGTGGCCGGGGCATCAGTCAGTTTGGCCGATTGCTGGTCGGTTTTTGGAAACCAGGCCGGAATTGCACAAATCGACGGACTGACCGTTGGCGGTACATTTCAAAACAGGTTTCTGGTTAAAGAGCTGTCCTCAAGTTCGGGTATTTTTATACTACCCATAAAGTCTTCAGTTTTTGCAGTTTCCGTCTATCAGTTCGGAAAAACCACTTTCAGGCACGAAAAATTCGGTGTTACTTTTGCCCGAAGTTTAAATCCGCAGCTTCATTTTGGACTTCAATTCAACTACTATCGCTTTTTTCTGGCCGAAGACAACCGGTCAGTTGGTTCTTACGGGTTGGAACTGGGATTTCAGTACCAGCTTACCGATCAGCTTTTATTGGGAATCCATTCTTTGAATCCTTATAAAACAAGCATAAAAACATTCTCGGGCGAATATTCCTATCCTTCCCGTTTCAATATTGGCGCACACTATCAACTTTCTGATTCTTTCGGTTTTATTGCTGAGCTGGAAAAAGACCTTTTGTATCCGCTGAATTTCAAAACCGGATTGGAATATGACATCCTGAACAATCTGTTTATCCGAACCGGCATTTCCGGGAAACCAT
>JAUYTA010000202.1 GCA_030695265.1 Bacteroidota bacterium | reverse complement strand
TCTTCAAATGAATCACGGTCACCTGTTTTAAATTTCATCAAAACCAGCTGCCAGTATTCTCTATTTCTTGCATCTTGTGCCAATAGTGTATCTTTAAGGAATATTTATTCAAACAAATGTAACAATCAATTCCTGTTCAGGCATGAGTCTGAAGTAGAAATTCAGAACAATTGTACCTTCACTCAACAAAAAATCATCTGTTTGAATATTCCAAAAACTACCGCTATATTGCTGTTGCAATAGTACTAACGAACAAAATGATGGAAAACAACACACAAAATATCGGTAATGACGAGGTCCGGGAGCAAGTTATTCGGGCAGCGCGATTGGTTTTTGCACGATTCGGCTACAAAAAAACGGCTTTGGAATTGTTACACAAAAATAGCCGGCACTTTAACTGTGCCGGCTATTTTTGTGATAATAAAAGTTGCAAATCCGAAAGCTGGTAGATTGTCTCTCTGCCAACTGCGACTGAACACTGCCTACTTTTTCACCTTAAACAATTCTTTCTCGTCCACCTTTTTTACCTTCGAACTATCGTTCAGTAATTTATTGATGGCGTTGAACGGGGCAAAAACAACCTCATCGCCAGCATTTACACCTTCCAGAATTTCAATATTCTGACTATCCTGAATTCCGGTTTTAACCGGTTTCTTGTAAACTTTCCCATCCAGGTAAATAAATACTACCTCTACTTTTTCTTCCTGATCGGCTTTGGCCACTTGCTCGGTACCAGTTTGGCCTTCTTTTTCAGCTTCTTCCGCTTTGGGTTCCGGCTTGCCATTTCCTTTCAATGCACGTGTAGTAACAGCCTGAATCGGAACTGTAATTACATTCGTTCTTGTTTCTGTCTGTATATCTACAGTTGCCGACATACCGGGACGGAAAGGATATTTTCTTCCGGACACACTATCAGTAAGGTCATTATATGATTCGGCAAGCAATAATATTTTTACACTGAAATTGGTTACCTGATCAGTTGAACCACCCACCACATTTGCCGAATTGGCAATCTCAGTCACAATTCCTTTAAACTTGCGACCCAAATAGGCATCAACTTCTACCAAAGCAGTATCGTTTAGGTTAACACGCACAATGTCATTCTCGTTCACATCAACTTTAACTTCCATCAGGTTGAGATTGGCAATAACCATTGTCTCAGTACCTGCATACATATTGGTTCCAACCACCCGTTCGCCTTTTTCAACATTTAAACGCGAAACTGTGCCATCCATCGGGGCATAAATTTTGGTTTTTACAAGTTGTTCCTGGGCTTCGGCAACCGATGCTTCGGCAGATTTAACTGCAAACTGCGCCGCTTTTACTTCCGATTGTGCAACTTTAAATGAAGCTTGTACTGTTTCAAAATCCGATACCGGAATAGCATCCTGTTTAAAAAGTGTGTTGGCACGCTTGAATGCCAGTTCGCTTTCGATTAAACGAGCCTCGGTTTGCGCCAGTCGGGCCTGCGACGAACTAAAACTAGCCAGCGCCCTGTTGTACGCCTGAACATACATATCGGGTTTAATCACCATCAGAAGCTGGCCTTTTTTAACCTCGGCTCCTTCTGCAATTAGCAAATCAATAATCTCTCCTGAAACATCCGGACTTATTTTCACCTCGGTTTTGGGCTGAACCTTGCCATTGGCTGTTATCAACTCGGTAATGGTTTTGCTTTCAACAACTTTAGTAGCCACGTTAATTTCAAAGTCTTTACCAAACCAGCCTTGTTTTTTACCAACAACCAAAACAACTATCAGTATAACTGCCAAAGCAATAATGTATGGCAAAAATTTATTTGACTTCTTCTTCATTTCTTTTGAATTTTGACTTATCTGTCTGGGCAAACTTTTAAAAATTACACATGAATTTGAAAAAGAACCCAATATTTCAGCCGATTGAAATTAAATACAAAAACTTTCAGCAGGCTTGTATGTTATCGTGTTTTAACAATTTAAAATTCTTTGGGTTTCAAATCAAACCACAAAGAAATATTTCTGAACAAAATACATAAAGATCAATGAATCAAGCAAATCTTAAAGTCGAAAACCCAATTTCTGAACTGAATGTGCAAAATATCCCATTCGGCGAGTTTCTGAACAATTTAAAAGCACGGATGAAACTTGTTTATCACGACCGTGCCGATATTGATCAAATGGCTGTCAAACGCGGCATGCCACCTTTCGTGATGCGCGAAATCATGGACTTAAATCCATTGGCAGTCGGAATCCCAACGGAATATGGCGGAAGAGGCTGCAAGATGGAGGAGGCTATTGCTCTGCTGGCTGCAACTTCTTATGAATCACTAGCCTTATCGCTCACTATGGGGATCAACTCTGCGTTGTTTCTTCAGCCAGTCGCAAAATATGCTCAGGAGGAGGCCAAAGCTCCCGTTTTTGATCGTTTCCTGAAACATCAGAACATGGGCGGACTGATGATTACTGAACCAGATTTTGGAAGTGATGCGTTAAATATGCAGACTTCCTTTTCAGAAAATAATGGAAAATACCATCTTCAGGGAATCAAGCATTGGGCCGGACTAACAGGTTGGGCCGAATTTTGGTTATTGACTGCACGCGAAAAAAGCCAGTCGGGTGACCTGAAACGCGACATCGACTTCTTTATTTGCGATGTAAATAGTCCCGGTCAAAACATTGTGGTTGAAGAATTTTACGAAAACCTCGGATTATTTCAGATTCCATATGGAAGAAACCGACTGGATGTTCAGATTCCAAAACTGCAAAGGTTAGTGCCAAAATCTACCGGCGTGAAAATGATGCTCGACTTGTTGCACCGCAGCCGGATGCAATTTCCCGGCATGGCAATGGGCTTTATTCAGCGCTTGCTGGATGAATCAATTGCCCACACCAACCGCCGCCTGGTAGGGGGAAAATCATTGTTCACTTACGATCAGGTTCAACAGCGGTTGGGCAGGTTACAGGCATTTTATACCATTACATCGGCCATGTGTGCCAATAGCAGTGAAAAAGCCGGCATCGAAAATGATCTCTTTCAGCACGGATTTGAAGCCAATTCAGTAAAAAGTGTGGTTACCGACCTGATGCAGGAAGCCGCACAATCGGCAACACAGTTGGTTGGCGCTCAGGCTTACAAGCTAAGTCATATCGCCGGAAGAAGCATTACTGATAGC
>JAUYTA010000199.1 GCA_030695265.1 Bacteroidota bacterium | reverse complement strand
ATTTCAGCATCGGTACTTTTAAATGGCAAATGGAAATCTTTGATACAGAGATAATGGACATCAGCCTTTTGCAATGTTTCCAGAGTTTTATCCAAATCAAACTTTACAAATGTGTAACCAGCCATTCCAATTTTAAATTTTTCTCCGGTTTCAGGAGCCGGTTGCTGTCCGGGGCGTTCCGGATTTTGTGCTTGAACAGCAACACCTGTCATTAATGCAAATAACAGGAAAACAACTAATTTTTTCATCATGGTAAATTAACTTTATCGATTTATTGGTGGTCAAATTTAGGAAAATTAATCAGTAAATGTCGGTCGAAGTCTGATGTATGACTTTCAGAAAAAGGGAAACAACTGATAGAAAGATAAGTCCGAAAGAATTATTTCAGGATAATTTTCTCTCCTTTTATAACTTTCCCAATAAATGTAGTGGCATTCTTTTCAAAAACTTCTGTGTTCTCGGTAGAGAAATACTTTACATTTCCCGATTTCGAGCATCTCTGATCCATTTCAGGATGACGAAGTAAATACTCCTTCAATTTGGCGCTAACCACTTTCCCCTGTTCAAGAATATGAATCCCTTCAGGAACAAATTTTTTAATTACCGGCATTAGTAAAGGATAATGTGTACAACCTAAAATGATAGAATCAATTTCAGGATCGGCATTCATCAAATTGCGGATATTCTTTGCTACAAAGTATTCGGTTCCAGTTGAATCAAGTTCATTGTTCTCGACCAAAGGAACCCAAATCGGACAAGCTTCCTGGGTGGTTTTAACCACCTTTCCACCAGCCCATTTCTCGAGCTCAATCGGATATGAGTTGGAAAGTACAGTTCCAACAGTTCCCAGAATTCCGACATGACCATTGCTGGTATAATCGCCAATTGATTCAACTGCAGGGCGAATTACTCCTAAAACCCTTCTGTCAGGAAATAACCGGGGAAGGTCGTTTTGCTGAATGGTTCGCAATGCTTTTGCAGACGCTGTATTGCAAGCCAAAATTACCAGCTGACAACCCATTTCAAAGAGTTTCTGCACTGCCTGCAAGGTATATTCGTAAACAACTTCAAACGATCGCGAACCATAAGGAGCACGTGCATTATCGCCTAAATAGACGAAATCATACTTTGGCATATCCTGAATAAATTCCTTTAGGATGGTCAAGCCGCCGTAACCTGAATCGAATACTCCTATGGGTTGAAATTTATCTGTCATTTGAATTTGAGTTTTAACAAAAATAAAAAAAGCCACCTTAAAAAGATGGCTTTTATATACATTAATAATAATATCTACTTGATACCCAATTTTGTTTTCACAAGAGGCAATAAATCAAGACTTTCTTTCGAGTTGTAAAGAATAGTTCTTGAACTCATGTCAAAAACATAAATAAGTCCTTTTTCAGCGCCAACTTCTTTTACTGCCTTGTCAGCTTTATCAAACACCGGCTTTAACAATTCGCCTTGTTTCGTCTGAAGTTGTTGCTGAGCAGTAGTCTGGTATGTTTGAATCCTTTCATTCATGGCATTCAAATCCTCTTCTTTCAGTTTGCGCAAAGTTTCCGACAAAGAATCTCTTTTCGTAGCATATTCCAGATATTTTGTCTGGAACTCTTTCTGCATCATGCCCAAAGCATCTTCCAATTCCTTCTGGTAAGCTACAAATTGTTTTTCTGCAGTGGCTCTTTCAGGCATTACTTCAATCAAAGCCTGTAAGTCAACATGACCAAATTTTGGAGCCTGTGCATTGGCAAAAACTGCCGAAAAGAAGAATATTCCTAAAACACAAATTTTCAAAACACTTTTCATACGTTTCTAGTTTAAATTTTTTTTTGACAAATTTATAATATTAATTTTTATAACCAAGTTTTGCCAAAACCTGATCGGACAAATCAAATTTTGGATTGGTATAGATAAGGGTAATTCCGTTTGCTTTATCAAAGATCACTGCATAATTTCCTTCGTTGGATATTTCCTGAATAGCATTAAATACGTCGTCCTGAATAGGCTTTATCAAACCCTGACGCTTTTTGAACAAATCGCCTTCCCTGCCAAAGTATTTACGCTGTAATTCTTTGTATTCCTTTTCTTTTGTAATAATTACATCTTCACGTTTTCTTTTCATCTCGTCAGAAAGCAAAACACTCTCCGATTGAAAATCCTTGTACATCTGTTCAACTTCGGCGTGCATTGACTCGAGTTCTTTCTGATATTGAGCCGAAAGCTGATCCAATTGCTCCTGAGCTGCATTGTATGAAGGAATGTTTTCGAGAATATACTCTGTATCAACGTAGCCAAATTTCTGTGCAAATGTTGTTGCTGCCCCAAGCAATAAAATTCCGGTAATAATAAACAGTTTCCTCATGATGGTATGTTTTAAATTGTTTCTTCGAGTTTTAATCAAATACCAGACCAAATCAAAAAAAATTAAAATTGTTGTCCGATTACAAAATGGAACTGACTTCCGGCAGCGTCGCTTTGGTTCGGAACTTTATCAAATCCATAACCCCAGTCGATTCCCATTAAACCAAACATTGGCAGGAAGATACGAACACCTGCACCAGCCGAACGATGAAGTTTGAACGGATTGTAATCGCTGAAATTATTCCATGCATTACCGGCTTCAAGGAAACCAAGCACATAAATGGTTGAAGATGGCTTGAGGATTACCGGATATCTGAGTTCCATTGAAAGCTTGTTATAGATGTTCGATCCGTAACCGGTACTCTAACTGTAATCCATGTAACCGCGAAGTGAAACAATTTCACTTCCGTATAAATTGTATCCCG
>JAUYTA010000179.1 GCA_030695265.1 Bacteroidota bacterium | reverse complement strand
TATTTAACCAAAACCATAATTTTTCAAACTTTGTGAAGTTTCCACGTGGTTTTCAGGGATTTCAAAACAATAAAATGTATTCACTGGCAGTTGATTACCGAATTCCATTGGCTTATCCTGATATAAGTTTTGGCAGACTGGCTTACCTGAAACGTATAAAAACTTCCCTGTTTTATGATTATGCATGGTTATCAGTACCAGTTTTAGATAAGAATAAAAAAATAATTCCAAATCATTACCAATTAGAAATGAATTCGTTAGGTATGGAACTAACATCCGATATGAATATTTTAAGATTTTTTGCTCCGATAGACATCGGAGTCAGGTCGATTTATCTGCCGGATTCAGAAAGTTTCAGATTTGAACTTCTGTTTTCAATCGATTTCAACGGTTTGTAGTTCGGTAAAGAGTCAATACAGTAATTTCAGGGCGCATTTCAATCCTGCCGGGAAATCCAATTGTTCCTAGTCCTCTGTTTACGTAAAGGAATTGATTATTTGACTTATATAGTCCTCCCCAGTGCTTCTGATTAAACCAGATAGGACTAAATTCGATGCCCGCAATTTTTATCCCAAATTGAGCTCCGTGTGTATGACCCGAAAGTGTTAGCGGAATATCAGTTTCAGGAACAACAATTGACTTCCAATGAGAAGGATCGTGCGACATTAAAATCTTAAACGATTGGTCTGAAATGTCTTTCATCGCTTCATCAAGATTTGCATATTGCGGAAATGGCGCATGACCCCAATTTTCAACACCTATCAATGAAAACGAGGTATCCATCACAGAAATTCTTTCCCATTGGTTCAGCAAAAGTATAAAACCGGCATCTGTTAAACTGCTTTGAATCTGTTGCAAATTTATCCTCTTGCTTACAGTATCGGGCCAGGCTGAGTAGTCGCCATAATCATGATTTCCCTGAATGGCATATTTCCCATATTTAGCAGAAAGTTGTTTCAGCCAGGGTTCAAATCCTATTGTTTCTTCGCTGAAATTATTTACCAAATCTCCGGTAAACAACAACAAATCAGGATTTAATTGATTCACAATCCTGACTGTTTTTTCCATCACTATCGTATTCTTTCCAAAACTGCCAAGATGAATATCAGATAGTTGAATGATCTTGAATCCATTGAGTTGCTCCGGTAAATTATCAAAATACAGATTTTCATATCTGACATTCACCTGATAGCGTCCGACAAAAATTCCATAAACGATGACGAAAAAAAATCCGCTACAAATTAGGCTGGCACCTGTGATTAGTATCATTTGGGAACGTTTACCAGCCAGCCATCTGAAAATAAAAGAAAGAATGGTACTTATTGAAAAAATGAATTTGGGTAGCAGGTTCAAAAATGAAACTGTTATTACCACATAGAAAAGGGTATAATTTCTGGCTTGGCGAATCACTTCCGGATTAGCAAAAGAGTATAGCAGTAGTCCGGTAGAAAGCAGGCTTATGAGAAGATATAATATAGTCAGGTTGATTCTGATTTTTTTTGAACGGTGCTTGATCAAAAGCCAGAATCCGAAATAGGAGATGAGCTCAATCAAAAAAACAAGGGCAAAAAAGAATAGCAAAAATGCGGAAGGAATTCCTCTCATAAATTAAAATTTTAATCAAAAACAGAAAAATACACTTTTTAAGAATGACTTTTGACCACTCAAACCAAATTTTAAGCTATTTGTTGAAAAATCCGTCCATTTCTTCCAGAAGATGAAGAAGAAAAGAAGGAATGTTTGTTGGTTAAATTGCACAAATACAACAACTTGAATTAATAAATAATGATTTTAAACTGCCTGAGAATTGGATAATTTTCCAAAAGTTGAAATAGGGCAGGGAATAGGTGAATATTTCTACTGTTGATGCCAAATTCAAAAAATAAATACTATTCAAAAGCAATTACACTTAAAATTCACAAATGACAATAGATAAAAAGCACGAATATTCGGACACAAATGTAAATTACAATCAACAAAACCAAATGTAAACAAAAAAAATAAAAATGTTTCATTAAAATTTTCGATTAATTAACATCAATAACACTTGAAAAATTTGATTTGTATATTGCGAAATATACACTCATATAGTATTCAATAACAATAGATTAAGTGCTATTATATCTATAATAGAATTAATATACTATTTATATATGTGCATTATACGTATATATTCAGATTATTTCATTTATAAATAACTATTAACCAATATTTTAAATGTTATACTTAAAGTATAGATATAATAATAATACAGGCATATTTAATGAATATGAAATTACGATACACAAATGTAATAAGTAACAATATACAAATGTCAATCAAATATTGATGCAGTATTATTACATTTGTACATTCGCTAATTTACATTTATATGGAAGACCGGATAAAAAAATTTATGGAATACAAGGGAATTTCTCCTTCCGAATTAGCCGATGCAATCGGAGTTCAACGATCGAATGTTACCCATGTTCTAAAAGCTAGGAATAAGCCCAGTTTTCAGTTTATTGAAAAGATTTTACAGATCTATCCTGAAATAAATGCGAAATGGCTTCTTCTGGGAGAAGGCAACATGATTGAAGGCGTTGCAAAATCAAGAACATTGTTTGACCCAATTCCAGAGCCTGTAATTAATCCTACTACAAATCCGATTGGCCCTGTAAAAACTGTTGAACCAGACTTTGTCATGGATTCCCCACCGCCTGCACCCAAAGAAGAAACTTTATTACCTCCTGTTCAGGAAAAAAAAGTATCTGAGAATGAGTTGTATGATTCCTTTTTTGGCTCTGAAAAGCCCATAGAACGGCTAATTGTATTTTTTAAAGACCAAACTTTTAAGGTTTATAATCCTTCCCGATAAGTTTTTTGAACTATATTTGCCGTCAAATTCAACTGCATGAAAAAGACGGTTATTGATTTATTATTGCTTGAAAATAAGCAGCTTAACAAGGATAATTTTCTACTTAAACTTCGGTCACCTGTACCTGTTTCTGATATTTTTCCCGGTCAGTTTGTAAATGTTGAAATTAAAGATGCACAGGAAATATTTCTGCGTCGTCCTTTTTCTGTGCTTGATGTCGATTATCAAGCACAAACCATTTCATTATTGGTTAAAATTTTGGGTCGGGGTTCAAAAAAGTTAACAGAAGCACTGCCAGGAGTTCAAATAAGTACAATCCTGCCATTGGGTAAATCATTTACCCTTCCCGAAAAAGATGACCATATTTTACTAATTGGTGGTGGAAGTGGCGTAGCACCCATGTTGTTTCTTGCCAAGCTTTGCGGACTTGATCCTGAAAATGTTCATGTTCTGATCGGCGCACGTTCAATTACAGATCATATTGATATTGAAGAATATAAACCTTTCGGAAATTTCTATTTTACCACAGAAGATGGTTCTTTGGGAGAAAAGGGATATGTTACAAATCATCCTGTGTTTACAAATAAACTGAATGAATTCACAAAAATATACACTTGTGGACCAGATTTGATGATGAAAGCCATTGGCCGCATTGCTCTTGAGAACAAATTATTCTGCGAAGTTTCACTCGAAAATATGATGGCTTGCGGTTTTGGAGTATGTCTTTGTTGCGTGGAAGATACCAAGGCCGGGCATAAATGCGTTTGTACTGATGGACCGGTGTTTAATGTAAATGATTTGAAATGGTAAATTTAGGAATAAAAATACATGAGCTGGATTTCAAGAATCCGATCATGTTGGCTTCCGGAACTTGTGGATTTGGGGAAGAAATTGCCGATTTTCTTGATCTTTCCAGACTTGGAGGAATGGTTGTAAAGGGAACCACCCTTAAACACCGGGAAGGAAATGCATACCC
>JAUYTA010000174.1 GCA_030695265.1 Bacteroidota bacterium | reverse complement strand
GCCTACACCATCAGTCGCGGAACCAAGGAATTATAACCAAAAACTGTACGATTATGAAGTTAATTATGGCAATCATACGCATCAACAAGATGAACGAAACCAAAATGGCTTTGTCCGCTGCCGGTCTTCCCTCGATGACAGCAACCGGAAAAGTATTTGGCCGCGGTAAAGGTCTTTGGGATGCGAAAGTGTTGGAAGGCGTTAAAAAAGACCTTCCGGAGGCATTGGTCCATCTGAATAAAGAACCCCGGTTGCGTCCACAACGCGTGGTGACCATTGTGGTTTCCGATGAAAATGTTTCCAAAGCAGTGGAGACCATTATTGAAGCAAACCAAACTCCTGAACCCGGCGATGGCAAAATTTTCGTCATTCCGGCTTACGAATCCATCCGGGTTAGAACCGGCGAAACAGGTGATATAACATTGGATTAAAACTTACAATTATGCCAAACAAAAAAGATTATTCAAACGGATTACCAGATCCTTCAGCTCTAAGAGAAGAAATTCTGAAGAAATATCCAGCGAAAATAGCCAAGAAACGGGTCAAGGGGATGGTGATAAACGATCCTTCTGCCGAACAGGAAGTGATGGCCAATGTTCGTACAATCCCCGGAATCATTACACAACGTGGTTGTACTTACGCCGGATGTAAAGGGGTAGTACTCGGGCCAACCCGCGACATTATTAACCTGGTTCACGGACCTATTGGCTGTAGTTTTTATGCATGGTTAACCCGTCGTAACCAAACCCGCCCTGCTGAAGGAGAGGATAACTATATTACGTATTGTTTTTCAACCGACATGCAGGATAGTAACATTGTTTTCGGTGGCGAAGCAAAACTGAAAGAAGCTATTCGCGAAGCTTTTGAAATATTCAAACCTAAAGCCATCGGTGTTTTTTCTACCTGCCCGGTAGGTCTGATTGGCGATGATGTTCATTCCGTTTCACGCGACATGAAAGCCGAACTCGGAATTAATATTTTTGGTTTCAGTTGCGAAGGTTACCGCGGAGTTTCACAATCAGCCGGTCACCATATTGCCAACAACGGTGTATTTAAAAACGTAGTCGGTCTCAACGACCGCGCACGAACCGGGAAATTCCAGGTGAATATGCTGGGCGAATACAATATTGGTGGTGATGCTTTCGAACTCGAAGCCTTATTCGAAGAAGCCGGAATTACCCTGTTGTCTTCTTTCTCCGGAAACTCAACCATCAAAAGCATGGAGTATTCGCACACAGCCGATTTGAATATGGTGATGTGCCACCGTTCAATCAACTACATTGCTGAAATGATGGAAGAAAAATACGGCATTCCATGGGTGAAAGTGAATTTCATTGGCGCCGAATCAACTGCAAAATCACTCCGGAAAGTGGCCGATTATTTTGGCGATGCTGGTCTGAAAGCCAAAGTGGAAGAAATTATCGAACGCGAATTGGCGAAAGTGAATGCAGTGAAAGTATCCATTAAACCAAAAGTCCAAGGCAAATTGGCCATGATGTTCGTTGGAGGTTCACGCGCTCACCATTACCAGGATTTATTTAATGAGCTTGGAATCCGCACCGTTTCTGCCGGATATGAGTTTGCTCACCGCGACGATTACGAAGGTCGCAAAGTAATCCCAACCATCAAGATTGATGCTGACTCGCGGAACATTGAAGAATTGACAGTTTCCAAAGACGAAAAACTTTTCCGTAACGATTTGGTTGCGAAAAAAGCTGACTTGGAAAGCAAAGGTTTCGAGTTCAAAGATTACGCCGGAATGATGCCGGATATGGCAAAAAATTCACTGGTTATCGACGATGTTAATCACTGGGAAACTGAAAAGTTAATCGAATTCTATAAGCCCGATGTATTCTGTGCCGGAATCAAGGAAAAATACGTGGTACAAAAAGCCGGTGTTCCATTGAAACAATTGCACAGCTACGATTACGGCGGCCCTTACGCAGCCTTTGGTGGAGCCATTAATTTCTACATCGAAATGGAAAGAATGCTGGCTACCAACATCTGGAAAATGATTGATGCCCCATGGAAACACGAGTCCGAGTTGGTGGGCAGTATGACAATTGAAGCTTAAAAATCAGGAGGAAAGAATATGTTACTACGACATACAACAAAAGAAGTAAGAGAACGGAATGCTTTAACAGTAAATCCGGCCAAAACCTGTCAGCCAGTTGGAGCTATGTACGCAGCCCTGGGTGTTCACGGATGCCTTCCTCACAGTCACGGTTCACAAGGTTGCTGCTCCTATCACCGGAGCGCCCTCACCCGTCACTACAAAGAACCGGTAATGGCTGCAACCAGCTCATTCACCGAAGGGTCTTCAGTATTTGGCGGACAAGCCAACCTTTTGCAAGCCATCGAAACCATTTTTGCGGTTTACGAACCCGAAATCATCGCAGTGCATTCAACCTGCTTGTCCGAAACCATTGGTGACGACTTAAACCAGATTGTAATCAAAGCACGCGATGAAGGCAAAGTTCCTTTCGGGAAATACGTGGTTCAGGCAGCAACTCCAAGTTATGTGGGTTCGCATGTTACCGGATACGCCAATATGCTGGAAGCTTTTGTGAAATATTTTGCTGAAAAAACCGACGAAAAAAGACGGCAGATTAACCTGCTCTCGGGATGGGTTGAACCAGCAGACATGCGCGAATTGAAGCGGATCATGAAAGTGATGAAAGTAAAATCTGTTTTATTACCTGATACTTCAGATGTACTTGATGCACCAATGACCGGAAAATTCGAAATGTATCCCAAAGGCGGAACAACCATTGCTGAAATGGTGAGCATGGGCGACAGTATGCAATCGCTCGGGTTGGGCGAATGGGCCACTGAAAAAGCAGCCATTTCATTGGACAATACATGCAGAGTTCCTTTTGAAATCACCGACATCCCGGTTGGAATAAAAGCTACCGACCGTTTTATTCAGGCGCTTGCCAAAGCGGGTCGGGTTTCTGTTCCTGAACAAATTTCTGAAGAGCGCGGTCGCCTGATCGATGTAATAACCGATATGCACCAATACCTCTACGGAAAAAGAGTTGCTGTTTACGGCGATCCTGACAACATCATTCCACTCATCGAATTTTTAGTCGATATGGACATGAAACCGGTTTACATCGTTTCAGGAACTCCGGGTAGGAGATTTGAAGAACGTATGGCTGAAATTCTTTCTAAACGCGTTCCTGAAGCCAAATACAAAAACGGACCACAGGCCGATATGTTCCTGATGCACCAGTGGATCAAAGAAAATCCGGTTGACTTGTTGATTGGAAATACCTACGGAAAATACATTGCACGCGACGAAAATATTCCATTTGTTCGGATGGGCTTCCCGATCATCGACCGCATCGGGCACAGCTATTTCTCAACACTCGGTTACATGGGAGGTCTTCGCATCGTTGAAAAAATCCTTAGCGTCCTTATGGACAAACAGGATGCAACCTGCCTCGAAGAGAAGTTTGAACTGGTGATGTAATGGCCCCATCCCCAACCCTTCCCCCAAGGGGAAGGGAGTTTGGGTAGTGCAGACTCTGATTGTTTTAATCCTTAAAGAGCAGTCTTTCTGAGTTTTCGCAATCAAAAAGTCCCCCTCCGGAGGATTTAGGGGGCTTCTCTTAAAGAAATAATCCTCCTTAGGGTGAGGAGGATTATGATGGCTATTTTCTTTTTTAATGCAGAAATGGGGGAGGAGCTTCCCGCATACTCCCCCTTTCTTTTTTTTAATCGTCTGAAAGGACACATTCTTCCAGTCCGATGGTTCCGCCTCGGAAACTGGATTTTTTAAGCCTCCCCTTTTGGGGGAGGTTTGGAGGGGGCTTACACTATGAACGATATGCTAAAAGACCGGAAAAGTCAGATTGTCACCAAAGGACAAGACGACGTTGCCATCGCTTGCGGAAAAGCAAGTATTGCTGGCTCTGTCAGTCAGCGGGCATGTGTTTTTTGCGGATCGCGCGTGGTACTTTATCCCATTGCCGATGCACTGCACCTTATTCACGGGCCGGTAGGCTGTGCAGCTTATACCTGGGACATCCGCGGATCGTTATCCTCAGGGCCGCAACTTCACCGTCTCAGTTTTACCACCGACCTGAAAGAACGCGAAGTTGTTTTTGGTGGCGAACCCAAATTATATAGTGCATTAATCAGCTTGATCGATCAGTACAAACCCAAAGCTGCTTTTGTATACGGAACCTGCATTGTTGGTGTAATTGGCGACGACATGGAAGCCGTTTGCCGTCGGGTTTCAAAAGAGAAAGGAATCGATGTAATTCCGCTCATGTCAGAAGGTTTCAGCGGAACGAAAAAAGACGGATACAAACTGGCCTGCGACGCACTCTCCAAACTGATTGGGACCGATAATAAAACAGAAGTTCCTGAACATAGCATCAATATCTTGGGAGATTTTAACCTGGCTGGAGAACTTTGGATGCTTGCCGAATATTACCGCAGAATGGGTGTAAATATGGTTGCCTGCATGACTGGCGATGGCCGCATCGACGATGTTCGCAAAGCCCACAACGCGAAACTCAATGTGGTTCAATGTTCTGGCTCAATGATATACCTAGCCAAAGACATGAAGGAAAAGTACGGCATCCCGTTCATGAAAGTTTCCTACTTTGGGATTGAAGACATGTCGGATGCATTGTACGAAGTTGCCCGCTTTTTCAAATCCGACGAGATGATGCAAAAGGCACGTGAACTGGTAAAAGAAGAAATCAGCAAATTGTTGCCTGCGTTGCAACCTTACCGCCAAAAGCTGGAAGGTAAAAAAGCTGCCATTTATGTGGGTGGCGCTTTTAAAGCCATCTCACTGGTAAAAGCATTGCGGCTGATCGGTATGAAAACCGTCGTGGTTGGTTCACAGACCGGAAATCAGGACGATTACAACCTGCTGAAAGAATTGTGCGACGAAGGAACCATCATTGTTGACGACTCGAACCCGAATGAACTTTCAGAATTTGTGAAGCAAACCGGCGCCAACCTATTTATCGGTGGAGTGAAAGAACGCCCCATCGCTTTCAAGCTCGGATTAGGATTTTGCGATCACAACCACGAACGAAAAGAAGCGCTTGCCGGATACGAAGGCATGTTGAATTTCGCCAAAGAAGTTCACGCTTCCGTCTGTAGCCCGGTCTGGAAGTTTATGAGAAGAGGAGCCTCCCCTAACCCCTCCGAAGGAGGGGAATAAGAATCGCCATTCTAAAAATCTCCTGTAAAGGGAAGTGAGATAGTTACAGTAAGTTCTGAACACTAAAGCATTATAAAATGGAAAAGCCAATTTCAAAAGATAATTCTACGAGTGCCGTTTCTTCCTCCCCCTCTTTTGGAGGGGGTCGGGGGGAGGCTTTTGCTATCAACGCTTGTAAACTTTGCGCTCCACTCGGTGCCAGCATCGCTTTCAAAGGCATTCGCGGATGTGTCCCGATTATTCACGGAGGTCAGGGTTGTGCCACCTACATCCGGCGCTACCTGATCAGCCACTACAAAGAACCCGTTGATATTGCCTCTTCCAACTTCTCCGAAGAAGCGACCATTTTTGGCGGTGGCGCCAATTGTCATGCAGCAATCACCAATGTAATCAGCCAATATCAGCCTGAAGTGATTGGCATGGCGACCACCTGCCTGAGCGAAACCATTGGCGACGATGTAAAACAATACATTCATACCTACAAAGAATTGGCTGGTGATAAAAAGCTGCCACATTTTATTGCCGCATCAACGCCCAGCTACCAGGGTTCGCACATCGACGGTTTCCACGAAGCAGTGGCTTCAGCAGTAAAATCAATTGCCAAAGGCGGAGAAAAAGGCGATCACCTCAATATATTTCCCGGATTTGTTTCTACTGAAGATTTGCGTCAGATCAAAACCATTCTCGAAGATTTTACCATACCTTATATAGTATTACCTGATTACTCCGAAACCCTTGACAACCCGATCTGGGAATCGTACCATCGCATTCCTGAAGGAGGCACACCTATCGAATCAGTAAAAAAATGCGGATCGGCAAGAGCTTCCATAGAATTGGGAACTATCCTGAACAAAGGCAGTTTATCAGGCCGGGTTAAAAACAATGCGCTGACAACCACCGCCGCCGAGTATCTACAGGAAAGTTTCGGAGTAGAAAATCACCGGATGCCGCTTCCGCTTGGGGTCAGCAATTGCGATCATTTTTTCGAAACCCTCAGTCAACTTTCAGGAAAATCCATACCAATGAAATATACCAAAGAGCGTGGCCGCCTGATTGACTCCTACGTCGATGGACATAAATATGTGTTCGGAAAACGGGCAGTAGTTTATGGCGAAGAAGATTTAGTAGTAGCTCTTTCCGCTTTCCTGAACGAAATCGGGATTGAAGTGGCTTTGGCAGCTTCTGGAGGCGAAAGCGGAAGGTTGGAAGACGAAATCCGTAAATACTGTCCGGAGAATACCAAAGAAATCACCGTTCATAATGGTTACGACTACGAAATGATTCACGAATGGTGCATCGAAAATAAGCCCGACATCCTGATTGGCAACAGCAAAGCCTATTACATCGCCCGCGAACTGGGCATCCCGATTGTTCGCTGTGGTTTCCCGATTCACGACCGCCTTGGCGGACAACGCATCAAACACGTTGGCTACACCGGAACCCAGGAATTGTTCGACCAGGTAGTGAATACACTGATCAGCTATAAACAGGATCATTCGGAAGTTGGATATAAATATATGTAGGAGAAGCCCCTCCCAACCTCCCCGAAGGGGAGGAGTAAAAAAAGACTTGGCGAGGTTAGTAAAATCGATAACATTTAAACGTTTCATTATGGATACTACATCAAAACATAACTCAACGCAGTCCGGTTCTTTAAACCCCCTCCCTTTGGAGGGGGAAGGGGGAGGCTCTTCTTTCACCCCTCCTTCGGAGGGGTCGGGGGAGGCTTCTTTTTCAAAACATCCGTGCTTCAACATCGAAGCGAAAGGCAAATATGCAAGGGTACATTTACCCGTTGCCCCCAAATGCAACATTCAATGCAATTATTGCAAGCGCGATTACGACTGCGTGAACGAGAGCCGTCCCGGCGTAACCAGCGAAGTGCTTTCTCCTGAACAGGCTTTGGCTTACCTGATCAAACTGAAAGCAAAGATGCCAAACCTGTCGGTGGTTGGTATTGCAGGTCCTGGCGACCCGTTTGCCAATCCGCATGAAACCATGACTACTCTGCGTTTGGTTCGCGAGCATTTTCCTGAAATTATATTGTGCCTTTCATCCAATGGATTGAATGTCGCTCCTTTTGCTGAAGAATTGGCCGAATTGGGTGTAAGTCATGTGACCATCACCATGAACGGACTTGATGCAGAAGAAACACAACATATATATAAATGGGCTCGCTTCGGAAACCGAGGATATGTGGGCAAGGCAGCTGCTGCAATTCTTTTCGAGAATCAGTTGGTCGCCATCAAAATGCTGCGGAGATTTGGCATCACGGTAAAAATTAACACCATTGTTATTCCCGGGGTCAACGATCATTTGGTGGAGAGTGTGGCTGAAAAAGCCAAAGAACTTGGAGCCGAACTGATGAATGCCATTCCATTGTTTCCGGTTGCCGATACCCCTTACGAAGATCTGAAAGAGCCGGATATGCTAACCATGCGCGAAATCCGTCTGAAAATTGCCAAGCACCTGAAGCCGATGACGCATTGCGCCCGCTGCCGTGCCGATGCTGTCGGATTACTAGGTGAAGATGATCTGGAAGCCAAGAAAATCATGTCCGAAGTAATTAACCTGACAGTCGCCGACGGAGAAAACCGACCTTTTGTGGCAGTTGCCAGTTACGAAGGAATGCTGGTTAATCAGCATTTGGGCGAAGCTGACAGCTTATATGTTTTCCGAGAAACACCTAATGGTTACCGAATGGTTGAGCAACGCAAAGCACCACCTTCAGGAATCGGAAATAAACGTTGGGAAATACTAGCCGACCTTTTAAATGATTGTCGCGCACTTTTGGTTGGTGGAATCGGCCCAAGTCCGTCGGCAACCATTGGTCGCACCGGTATCCGCATCGTAGAAATGACCGGACTCATCGACGAAGGTCTGGACGCTATATATAAAGGTAAAGAATTACGCACCGTGAAAAAGGCCGATGTTTTTAAATGCGGTGCCGTCTGCTCCGGAAAAGCTACGGGATGTTGAAGTAAGCCCTAAGCCCCTCTAAATCTCCCCGAAGGGGAGACTTTAAAGCGTTCTTTTAATAATAGAAATACCAGAAATGATTAACCACAGCTTCTAACCCCCTCCCCTTCGGGGAGGGTTGGGGAGGGGCTTCTAATTTTTTTACCATGAAAAAACCAGATTACCACATTTTGATTTGCAACTCGTACCGGGTTGCCGGCGATGCCAAAGGATTTTGCAACAAAAACGGGGGAGCCGAATTTATTCAGTATGTCACTGAAGAATGCGCCGATCGCGGTATTGATGCCGCAGTATCATCAACTGCCTGTCTTAATGTTTGTTCGCAGGGGCCGGTAATGGTTATCCAGCCCAACAACTTTTGGTATGGAG
>JAUYTA010000172.1 GCA_030695265.1 Bacteroidota bacterium | reverse complement strand
CCGGAGGAAGCAAAGCCTTCTTCTTCAGCGCCAATGGTCACATTTGAAATGACGGATTCGACATCAGGATTGTTTATGCCGATTGTTTTATAAACCCGTTCTTCAGCCAGTTTTGTAACTTTGTCGGTCACATCCTGATGTGTTCCAACAGGCATTTTCACATATACATAGATGTTGTTTGGATCGTTATTCGGGAAAAACAAAACCGTTGGTTTCACAATTCCTGTAATGAACATTGTTGCAACAAAAAGTACAATCATTCCTACCAGAACCCATACCGGACGGGCGCCTTTTAAAACATACCGAAGTTGTTTTTCATAAATACGCATAAAGTAAGGCCATATTTTATCCTGGAAAGCAGTGATCATTTTCTTG
Organism: Bacteroidota bacterium; assembly: GCA_030695265.1. Classification (GTDB taxonomy): domain Bacteria; phylum Bacteroidota; class Bacteroidia; order Bacteroidales; family Prolixibacteraceae; genus Aquipluma. Next base: position 5,053 of record JAUYTA010000172.1, on the reverse strand, counting down.
ATGACAAAATGGAAAAGTAGGATCAGCAAAATTGCAATTGTCAGGAAATTGGCAATCGCAAATGAATTGGCTGCCTGGCCAAAGAAATGTGACAGATAAAAGATAACTGCCAGAACTGCCATAATGTAAAGTGCAATTTTGATCTTTCTCCAGCCGGTACCTTTCTGAAATTCCTGATCGTACTCGTGTTTCATAAACGCAACCGCAAAAACAGGGTTGAACACATAAGCAACAAAGAGGGATGCAAAGAGTGTTATTATAAGCGTAACCGGTAAATAGTGCATAAACTGCCCAACAATTCCGGGCCAGAAAACCAGTGGAAAGAATGGAGCAAGTGTGGTTAAAGTTCCTGATAAAATAGGAAGGAAAACCTCGCCTGCTGCCTTTTTTGCAGCTATTTTTATATCGGGATTAAACTTGTGCATCCGGTGTGTATTTTCAATTACCACAATGGCATCGTCAACAACAATACCGAGGGCAAAAATAAACGCGAACATTACGATCATGTTCATGGTATATCCCAAACCGGGGATAATCAGGTACGCAACAAATATGGAGAGTGGTACCGAAAGTGCGACAAAGAAAGCGTTGGTGAAACCCATAAAAAACATCAGCACAATTGTTACCAGAATGAAACCGATGATGATGGTATTGTTCAGTTCTTCCAGCGTATTGCGCGTGAACCGGCTTTGGTCGCCGGTAATGGTCACCTCCATATCCTTTGGATATTCGCGGCCTTTTAGTTCCTCAACGATCTCAACAATCTGATCGGAAGCATCCAAAAGGTTGGCGCCGCTCTTTTTTATTACGTTCAGGGTAATTACATTTTTTCCGTCGAGGCGGGCGTAACTTTCCTGTTCCTCAAAACTGTCGTTCACTTCAGCAATGTCGGTAAGTTTCACAAAAACGCCGCTTGATGAATGAACCACAATGTTTTTCAATGTTTCAACATCTTTGAACTGCCCTTTTATACGCACTGTGTTGCGCGTTCCGTTGGTGGTTAAGGTACCTGCCGAAATGGTTAGATTTTCGCCCGAAACAGCTCTTTCAATGTCGCTGAAGGTAACTTTGGCCGACTGCATCTTGAAGATGTCGGCATTGATTTGTATCTCACGGTCTAGCGCTCCAACAATATCAACACGGGTAACTTCTTTCACTGCCTCAATTCTGTCCTGGGCAATTTCAGCATACCGCTTCAATCTATCTAGCGAATAATTTCCGGAGATGTTGAGGTACATTACCGGAAATTCTGCAAGGTCGATGTCCATAATCTGAGGATCGGAAGGCAAATCTGTCGGCAGTTCACTTTTCGATTTATCAACGGCATCGCGAACGCGCTGCTTTGCAGTTTCGATTGCCAGATCGGGATCAAATTCGACGATGATGGACGAAAAATCCTGCACCGAATTGCTGGTCATTCGCTTCACATCCGAAATCGATTTCAATTGTTTCTCAATCGGACGGGTAACAAGGTTCTCAATATCTTCAGGAGAAGTTCCCGGATATGGCGTACTTACAACGATGTATGGAATTACAACCTGAGGAAACTGTTCCTTTGGGATAAAATAGTAATTCATCAAACCGAGTATGGTTATCAGGATAGCAAGAACATAAACACTGCTCTTGTTATCAATCGCCCAACTCGTTGCAAAAAATTCTTTATATTTATTTTCTTTCGACATAACTGGTCATTTTTGCTAAATTAGAAAATCACTTTTTCGCCCCCGTTCAGGTTCTGAAATCCTGAAGTAATAATGTTTTCGCCTGCTGTAATTCCTTCCAGAACTTCAATTGTTCCATCGTAATCCATGCCGGTTTTAATCATCCTTCGTTCAGCTATCCATTCGTTTCCGTTTTGTTTGGCAACGTAAATAAATTTTCCTTCCTGATTGGTTTGCACATAATTTACCGGTAAACATATTGCCTTTTCATTGGTGTAATCCTTGATTTTAATATAGGCGATCATATTGGCACGGAGTTCAATATCTTTGGAAGAAACTTTACATTCAACTTTGAATGTGCGGTTGGTTGGATCGATAAACCGGCTTGTGAAATTCAGTTTCGATTCGATTTCTTTGCCCAGATCAGGAAAACTAACCAGTACAGTATTTCCGCTTTTGATGCGGGCAGCATACGACTCAGACACTTCGGCGGTGATTTTTGCAACGCTCATGTTAATGACCCGAATGGTGGAAGTTGGCATTCCGGGAGAAGCCATTTCACCCACCCGAAGCGGAACGCTCTCGACAGTACCTGAAATCGGCGAAAGGATTTTGGCCATTTTCAGCTGTTCCTTAATGGTGCTGGCACGCTGTTCCATCGATTCCTTATTCGCTTTGGCCTGTAAATACTGCAATTCGCTGCCAATTTTCTTTTCCCAGAGAGCGCTCTGTTTTTCGAAAATACTGTTCGCCAAAACAAGTTGGGTATTGATTTCTTCGAGCGATTGTTTTACAACCTGCGCATCGAGTTCGGCAAGTACCTGTCCTTTTTTTACCTGTGTTCCTTCTTTCACATAAACGGCAGTAACAATACCTGCCATTTGCGGGCTGACCGCAATGTTCTGATCCCCGTCAACTGTTCCCTGAACTTTAATGTAGTGGTTAAATACACATTCTTCCATTGGTGCAACCAATACCGAAACTGATTTGGTTTCTGCAATCGTGCCTACAGGACTGATCTCGGCTTCAAGTTGTGCGATTTGAGTAGCCAACTCATTGTATTGAACTTTCAGTTTTTCGAGCTCCGCTTTTTTATCGGTGCCCTGACTGCACGATACAAAGAAGGCGATCAGAGCGAAATAGATGATACTTTTTTTCATTGGTAATAATATTATAAGTTTTTAATTTTCTAAATTCTGGTTGATGTTGTATAATTTTTTGAGCTTCGATTTTGCGCCCTGTAAATCATAGATACTTTGATAATAATCGGTCAGATTGGTCAGGTACTGATTCTGGCTGGTCATCAGATCCATGCTCGAAGCCATTCCCTGTTTGTATTTTTCGAGTGTCCGCTGGTAAATATCATCCGACAACTCCGCGCTCTTTTTCTGATTCAGGTATTTTTCAAGTTTCAGCTTTACATCGTTCTTGTATTGACTGGCCTGCATCAGAAGACTGTTGGAGACAAATTTTTGGGTGTTCTGTGCTTTTTCAACCGACATCCGTTTTTGTGCAACGATAGATGAACGTTGTCCGCTGCTGAAAATGGGAACATTCAGGTTTACACCAATTAAATCTTTGGGCTGAAAATCCAAAAGTGGAGCTTTCAGTTTTTCGGTATGATTGTAAAATCCATTTAATGTGGGCAAATAGCTTGCTTTTGCCAGTTTCAGATCCAATTGGGCAGCTTTTTCTGAAGTTTCAATGAGTTGATAGTCAATATTACTGTCAATATTAAATTGTTCTGCAATCAATAATGTGCTCGATATTGTAAGCGCTTCTCCCGATTCCATTTGATCGGTTAATTCAATTTTTGCTATTTCGTCTATACCCAATTGAATTTTTAACAAGCGGTAACCCATGTCAAGGTTGCTGTCAATCTGGTTCATTGCATTTCGTATGGTATTGGCTGTAACTTCCAATTGGTCAACATCTGTCTTTTCAAGAAAACCCTGTTTATTCATTTCAGTAATTTCGTACAGTGTTTTATTCATGTTGTCCAGATTTTGATTCAGAATTTTGCGGCTTTCCTCGGCGAGCTGAAGCATGTGATAAGTGTTGACCACTGTTTCAATCACATCGAGTTTTGTTTTTTCATGGTTTTGTTGTGTTAATCCGTAATACAGTCTGGTAGCCTGCAAACCCACAATATATGAGCCGCTAAAAATCAGCTGCGAAACCGTTATGTCGGCTACAACATTTTGTTTAGGCATCAGGGCAATGGTAGCATTTTCATCGGCATTCGGATCAAAGAAAGAAGCAGGCAAGCTTGGTACCTTCGGATAAAAGGAGTACGCTGCTTTGGCATCAATTTGGGGCATTCCGCTGGACATGGTTTCCCATACCTTTTTTTGCGCCATTTTCAGGTCGAGTTCCGAATTCAGAATGTTGGTGTTGTTCTGTAACGCCATTTTCAAGGCATCCTGAAGTGAGAGTTTCATTGTTTCCTGCGCACCGGCAACCAATGTTCCCAAAAGGAACATCCATGTCAGCAGGAGAATCTGTTTGTGTTTTCTGAACATTTTTGTGCTGTTTATTAGTTATTTGTTTTCAATTGAGTGATTTCCAATTTGCGTTTTTCAAAATAAGCAATGCCGTCGGGAGTAGAAATTGCACGGATATGGTTTTCGAACATGACCTGAAAAACTTCTTCAAAAGTGATGTTCTCAATGATGCAGTAATCTTTGTTGTGCATGTCAACCAGGTTCCGAACATACAAGCCAGCCACCAGATCAATGTTTACATCGCTTCGGTAAAGTCCTTCCTTTATTCCCTTTTCGATATTTTTGCTCATTTGACTGAAAATATGGTTCTGCTTCCTGACCATAAACTCATTGTAAACCTGTTCATAGTATTTTTTCAGTTCAAACTTTAATTTTGAGTTTAATTTGCCCATTTCTTCAAATACCTTCAGACTTACCTGTATTAAAATTTCGATGGCATTTAATTCTTCAAAATTCACTTTTGATAATTCCTCGTCCCACTTCATTTCATCATAATAGAAAAGCTTTTCTATCAGATCTTCCTTGCTTTTCACATACTGGTAAAGGGTTTTTTTTGATATCCCGAGGCTTCGGCTGATATCATCCATGTTTAAATTTCTAATCCCGAATTCATAAAATAACTCCACTGTTCTTTTCAGAATTTCCTGAAGTTTGGGATCATTTAAATTCATTTTGTCGTACATCATCAACATCAGTTTTTATTTCCTGACAAAGGAAGGAAACATTTTGGACTGGAAACGTTTCCTGTATGTAAATTGTTTATTAATTATTCCGCAACAAATTTTCAGATTTATTCTGTACGAATTATTATCCGTGTAGATCGTGTGGCAGTTTTGATAGGTAAATGACAGATTTTTGGAGGTAAAAGCCCCTCTCCCTGCCTACAGC
>JAUYTA010000169.1 GCA_030695265.1 Bacteroidota bacterium | reverse complement strand
AAATTAATGTGTATTTTGAGCGTATTTTATTTTACTTTTGTGTATCACTTTTGTTTAGAGTCCAAATTCATACCCTATGTTAATCACATCAACTGCCAATAAATTTCTGAAACGCAAGAACACCATTAACCTGAACGGACGATTAATTGATCTGTCGAAACCAGTTGTAATGGGCATTTTGAATGTAACTCCTGATTCGTTTTTTGACGGGGGAAAATACAAAACCGTAAAGAAAGTAGTTAGACGGGCCGAAGAAATTTTGGAGCAGGGTGGAACGATTATAGATATTGGGGCAATTTCGACTAAACCCGGATCGGAAGGAATTTCGACCAAAGATGAAATTGAACGTCTTTTACCAGCCGTTGCAGCGGTAAGAAAGGAATTTCCGCATGCATTTATTTCCATCGATACCTATCGTTCGTGGGTTGCACTGAAAGTAATAGAAGACTGCGGTCCCTGCATCGTAAACGACGTTTCGGGTGGAAATTTTGATCCCCACATGTTTGATACCATCGGGAAACTTGGTGTTCCGTACATATTGATGCACATGTTGGGTACACCGATCAAGATGCAGGATAATCCGGTTTACGAAGACATTATCCGCGATATTTCCCTGTTTTTTACCGATCGGGTCAAGCAGCTTAACAAGGCAGGTGTGAAAGATGTGATCATCGATCCGGGCTTTGGGTTTGGGAAAACGCTTGCACAAAACTATGAACTGCTGAACCGGCTCGATTCATTTAAAGTTTTTCAGTTGCCGGTAATGGTTGGTGTTTCGCGTAAATCAATGATTAATAAATTACTCGGGACAAAACCTGAAGAAGCGCTCAATGGAACTTCCGTAATAAATACACTGGCATTAATGGGTGGAGCCGATCTTTTGCGGGTTCACGATGTCCGCGAAGCTGTTGAGGCTGTTCGTATCATGAACATGGTTCGATCAACCTCTGAATAAAATCACCTGTAATACTGATTCTTTTCAGTTCCTTTTGGGCTGAAAACTTATTCGCTGATTATGACATTGTTTATAACTATACGTATTTTGGATGTGGTTGACATTCTGCTGGTCGCCATGCTTTTATATCAAATATACAGACTTATCAAGGGAACGGTTGCTTTTAATATTTTCATCGGCTTATTCCTTGTTTATGTTTTCTGGTTGCTTGTAAAAGCCATGAACATGGAATTGCTTGGAACCTTAATGGGACAATTTATCGGTGTTGGGGTTTTGGCGCTGGTGGTGGTTTTTCAGCAGGAAATAAGGCACTTCTTACTGCTAATCGGCACAAACTACCAGCTTAGCCGTACTTTTGGGCTCGAAAAACTTTTCAACATCGAAAAGACAAAAATGGCTACCAATGCGCAAATCAAAGAAATAGTACGGGCTTGTGATAATATGGCACGTTCGAAAACAGGTGCGTTGATTGTTATTCCGAATAAATTTGAGCTGAAAGAAATCATCCGTTCAGGTGAAAAAATTAATGCACGCATTTCGTCAGCTTTGCTCGAAACCATTTTTTTTAAAAATACCCCTTTACACGATGGTGCGGTGGTTCTGATTGGCAACCGGATAGCTGCTGCCCGTTGTATCCTTCCAATAACCGAAAAGACTGATGTCGATCCTAATCTGGGACTCAGACACCGTGCTGCACTTGGGATTTCTGAATCAACAGATGCGGTGGCAATTGTTGTTTCAGAAGAAAAGGGAACGATTTCACTTGCTTTTAAAGGTGAACTGATGCATAAGATTTCACTCATACAACTCTCCGCAGAACTCGAAAAAGTGATTGGCGAAGAGACCCTTTCGTGAAAAGTGGTCAGTCGCAGTTGCCAGTCGCAGTAGTTCATATATCGTCTGGCATCAGATGAGATGCAACGCGACTTACTTCCTTTTCCTTAATACGGTTGATAGATCACTTTGTGAACCGCATTTTTGTCGTTGCATTTGGTATGAACCAGATAGATTCCAGACCGGATATTCAACAGGGCAAGATCAATAACACTGTTTCCAACTATTACAGATTGAAAAATCACTGAACCCGAAACAGAATGAATTTTAACCTGTACTCCTGAATTTTCATTGTCAACTTTCAGGAATAACAAACCTTTTGTGGGGTTTGGATAAACTGATACTGAATTTCCGGATACCGGCAAATCATCTGTGGTATCAATAATTCCGGGATCATCGGCAAACGGGGTGCCGTGCATGATGGAAGAAATTGTCCAGTATGCCGGATCTGCCGGGTTACCGGTTGGGTTCCGAATAATGGTGGAGAGCGAAAAGCCATCTCCATCGGCAGCTTTAGGCCATGGATTAGAATCGTAATAAGTGAAATCAATAACCGGGTTTCCAGCTGCATTGGAAATGGTAACCTGTTCACCTGAATTTGAAAAGTTCTTTGCAAAATTTCCGGTTGGAACCTTGAAATACCGCTCGTAAAACCATTTGGGTTTGGAAGCGATCACGTAAAACTGTTTTGGCGCCAATACATCTGTTTCCTTGAATTCGTATTCAATTGCAGAAGTAAATTTAAGTCCTGAAAGTTTTATCGGCGTGTCGCTGGTGTTTTTCAGTTCAATAAACTCAAACGATTGGCCTGAAATAATTTCCGTTCCAACCAAAGAATCGGTTGGATGATAGTGCAATTCGGTCACTTTCAGGTTTGTGTAATCTTCGTTTATTTCAGTAAATTTAACCGAAGCCAGCGCGCTCCAGCGTTCTCCGTTTTTTACCCTTGCATTGAGTATTGCAGTACCTTTCAGACCAATAATTCCTCCGCTTACGATTTCTTTGGCCGAACTGTTGATCTGATCTCCAATCAAACGTGGGTCTGTTCCGTCGAGCGTGTAAAATATCTGACCGTTTGTGCCGGTAACAGCAATCTCGTAATTTCCCGAAACGGGATAGAAATTGCCATCGAGTTTAATATTGTTTTTCGAAAAAACCGGTGGATTAAAAGACATGATTAAACCAGCTGCTCTCATTTGTTCGAGCACAATATTGGTGCGAAAAGGGAAATACCGGTTGTAAATATCGTTGATTTCTGTGTTCCAATTTTCATAAGTCATCGGAACCTGACTCTTGAAATCGCCCCATCTGGCAGATTCTCCTATGATTGCCTTGTTTATTTCAGCAGCTCTTTTTTGAAACCTTTCTTTGGCAACAGCAGGAGTAAAAACCCCTTTATTGAAAAAATGTTTGTACGCCCTGTCGGCAAATCGTTGCCGGTATTCCTTGTTCGACGAGAGTTTAAAATGCAGCCATTGAGGGTGAAATTTGCTGGCTCCACTAACCCACATATTGGGAATTGTAACCCTGTTTTGCTGAATTCCAATTCCAACATTTTCAGCCGATATCATCATGCTGTGCTCCGCATCGTGCGCAAAAAAGATGAAGCCGCTTGACTTATCATCCCGTCGGTCGATGGCATAAAAATTATTTGGATCGGCATTGCCCCGGAATTGAGAGACCGGAGCATCATAGTTCCCGGTATAAAAAATAAGTTGCATGTAATCAATCAGGTTGTCAATATCGACCATTACTTCACCGCCCTTTTTCGGATATCCGTTTTGATCTTTACCTTCAAGGGCGAAATAATCAAAATTGTTTACAAATCCCTTACTGCATAAATTGTAAATTTTTTGCCATGAAGTAAGGTTCCCATCGGTTGCTTCAATCGTGTAGTTGTAATTATCCCCGTTTACTTTTATAACATCGTAATCTTCTTTGGAGCCTCCCAGATAATCGGCTGCATACCTCGCTTCCGAACGTTCCTGTGTTTGGAACATTCCCCAGTACATACCATTCAGGTACAAATGATAATAACGGCTACGGGTATAAGGTTGTCCCATATCTCGTTGGGTGTCCCGCGAGAAAACTTCACGAACGGCAGTATGCCTGTAAATGTTATCTCCTTTACTCCATGCATAATTTTGTTCGCAGCGGAGATCAATTTTATCAAATTCACCGACTCCTTCCTCCCCGAACAATGGGAAATTCAGTTTTGGAGCACCATACTCTCCCCTGAAAAACAGACGAAAAGCATGTTTTGGAAATTCAGGATGCCTGCTCCAGCCTCCCCTGATGCGCATACCTGCATTGATATTGAATCCGGGAACTCCTGAAGGATCAATCAATTCGACAGAGCAAAACCTTTCCCAGCCATCACCATGATTAAATGCATTTACATAAATGCCGGTTGCCGGGTCGAACAGGTCTTTTAAATCGGTAACTACCGAAATAGTTGGGATGTCTGTCATCGCGCCATGCATTAAGCCAGCGTATTTGGAGCTTTTTGTAATATCGGGATCCATTTCCAGGTCAATCACCTGTTTCTTTACCGGACCGGTTGGCCAGCTTCCTCCAGGGTGGCTTTGGTTGAACACATGTTCAAGAAAAATATAGGTTTGGGTGAGCGGAAACGAAGGGGTTAAACCATCTTTTTTTAGCGAAGCCCGAACTATAAAACAAGGAGTTTTTGCACGTCCGTTTGTATTTGCCGGATCGACAGATATTATTTTTGATTTCCCGCCATTAATAGCGGTTGCCGATGTTTGCGGATTGCTGCCATCAATTGTATAAATAATTGTGTATTCCTGTTCGGGGACATCGAGGCGAAGATCAAACGGATTGGTATAAAACCCATTGGGCTGACTGAAAACCACTTTTAGCGTATCGGATGTCTGTGGCAGGGCAACTTCTGCTTGGATCCGAAAATCGAAGTAAAAATCAGAACTTTCGAGGTTTACGTTAAAGCCCTGAATGGCAATGGTATTTACGCCTTCTTTAAGTTCAATGTCATGTGCCGGAAGTGTATATATTTCAAATGAACCCGATTCGTGTTGGTCAGTTGCAAAACTGTTGAATGTCCTGTCATTGGGGTCATTGATACTGAAAACTTCTTCTCCATTGATCCAAACTACGAACCCATCATCAAAATTGACAGAAAAAGATACATCTTTCAGAGAAGAAATATTTTGAGCGTTGAAGTTCGATAACAAATAAACCGTTGAATAATTGTACTGCATATCACTCAGCAAAGTACCGCCTGAGCCATCGCCATATCTGAAAGGTGCATTTCCGGTTAGCCAACCTGAAGGGATGTAATCACTTGTCATCCAGTTTGCCGAAAGGCTTGAAGCGTCTTTGCCCTTCAGGTATTTGAATGAAGCGGATGAACCAAAATTGATTTGGGCAATTGCACCGGTTGCGATAAGAATTAGTATGAGCACCAATAAGATAGGTCTGCGAATCATCGTTTTCGTAATCGTTTAGTTTAAGTTTGGCAAAGTACGGAAATAACCCTTTCGTTCATACTTTCAAAGTGTGTTAGTTACAGTATTGATTACTTTTCTAATTTATTCATAGTACTGTTAATTATTTTCTTTCTTCTACCTTTGCGGAAAATTTCAGCATAAAAATTTGACATGGAAAACCGGATTTGTAAACTTTTCGGGATCAAATATCCAATTATTCAGGGCGGAATGGTTTGGTGCAGTGGCTGGCGGCTGGCTTCGGCAGTCAGTAACAATGGCGGGCTTGGCTTAATTGGCGCGGGTTCCATGCATCCTGATACACTTCGCGAGCATATTCAGAAAACAAAGCTGGCAACTGACAAACCTTTCGGGGTAAACGTTCCGCTGTTTTATCCTGAATTGGATAAGATTATGAATATCATTGCCGAAGAAAAAGTGCCGGTTGTATTTACCTCCGCCGGAAGTCCGAAAAAATATACTGCCTGGCTGAAGGAACGCGGAATTATCGTAGCACATGTAATTGCCAGTTCAGCTTTTGCATTGAAATGCGGGGAAGCCGGAGTTGATGCCATTGTTGCTGAAGGTTTTGAAGCAGGTGGTCACAACGGTCGTGAAGAAACTACCACTTTTACGCTGATCCCGGCGGTTCGGAAAGTTACTTCGCTGCCTTTACTGGCTGCCGGTGGTGTTGGAACCGGTGAAGCGATTCTGGCCGCAATGGCTTTGGGTGCTGATGGGGTGCAAATCGGATCGCGGTTTGCCATCTCCGAAGAATCTTCTGCTCATCCTGATTTTAAAAAACTGGTTACCGGATTGACAGAAGGCGATACAAAACTGGCTTTGAAAAAACTTGCGCCGGTTCGTTTGATTAAAAATGAATTCTTCCAGACAGTAAATAAACTGGAACTGGAAGGTGCAACTGCTGATGTATTAAGGGTTTTGCTTGGTCGCGGACGTGCTAAAAAAGGCATGTTCGAAGGCGATCTGGCAGAAGGTGAACTTGAAATCGGGCAGGTTTCATCGATCATTAACGAGGTGCTACCCGTAAAAACCATCATGGAAAACCTGGTTCAGGAATACCGGCTGGCAAAAGATCGAATTAATACCGCACAGTTTGATTTTTAAAATGAATTTACAGATGGACATGCCAAATGAATTCATTTAGAATGTTCAACAAATCAAATACCACGACGTGGTATAATATTAATCACCCTCAGTAAAACTGGGGGAAATGAGCGGGTAGAAGCCGGTGAACCCCGAAGTGGGTTCAATATAGTATCTGAATGACAACATTGATGATGCAATAACATTTCACAATGCAAAACCTGGAACCTGAAAC